>JAKAQU010000052.1 GCA_021819535.1 Pseudomonadota bacterium
CCTTGCGATCGCCGAATATTGCGCCGAGATCGAACCAAGCCTCTGGCCCGAGGACAGCATCGCCCGCGCCCATGCCCGCGCGATCAGCGCCGAAATGCATGCGGGGTTTGGAGCCCTTCGCCAGATGATGCCGATGAACCTCGCCCGCCATTCGCCCGGCTTCGGACAAAACGATGCGGTGCGCGCCGATATCGCGCGGATCGAGGCGATCTGGCGCGAGACCCGGGCGCGGTTCGGCGCTGGCGGGCCGTTTTTGTTCGGCGCCCGCTTCAATGCCGCCGATGCGATGTATGCGCCGGTCGTCGCGCGCTTTCTGAGCTATGCGCCACCGCTCTCCGCGGAAAGCCGCGATTACGCCGCCGCCGTTCGCGCCTTTCCTCCCGTTGCGCAATGGCACGAGGCCGCGGCACGGGAGCCTCATTCGTGGCGCATCGCCAAATACGACGCGGCCCCGGCTTGAAGCCGCCGGCTCGCGCCGCCACATGCCGGGCTGAGCGCTAAAATGGGTTGGGAGGCCGTCATGACCAACGAGGAACGCGACATCATCACCCGCTTCATCGCCCGCATCGCCGGCGCCGAGGGCGGTGGCTTCGCGGGTTCGGTCGCCGCCACCGCCCCCGCCTTGCCGCCGATCGACCCGGAAGCGGACGCACTGATCGCCGATCTCTTCACCCGCTACCCGGCGGCACGCTATCGCATCACCCAAACCGCTTTCGTGCAGGAACACGCGCTGGCCGAGGCGCAGAACCGTATCCAGCAATTGCAGGCCGAACTCGAACAGACGCGCGCATCGGCGCAAGCCGCGCCCTCCCGCCCGAGCGGGTTCTTCGGCGGGATTTTCGGCGGCGGCGCGCAACAAGCCTCCCCCGGGCCGCAGCCCGCCTATCAGCCGCCGCCGCAATACCCGCCGAATTACCAGCCCGGCCTGTTCCAGCGCCAGGGCTCGGGCTTTCTCGGCTCGGCATTGACCACGGCGGCAGGCGTTGCCGGCGGCATGGTCATCGGCAATGCGCTGATGGACCTCGTCGCGCCGCGCCATGCCGAGGCCGGTGTTTTCGGCGGCGGCGAACCCGTGGCCTCGCCGTGGTCGGCAGGGCCGATGGGCATGCCCGGCGCGGCGCCAGAAGCACCCAACCCGTGGGACAGCGCGACCAACCAGCCCGAGCCCAGCCCTGCCTGGGATACGGCGCAAAACGACCCCACGCCCGGAGGTGACGGCGGCTGGAACGATACCGACACGCTGGACAGCGCCGGCTTCGATGACGGCCCCTCTTTCGACGACGTCTGACCGGCGCGCCATGCGCTATCCCGATCTCGACCTCGATCTCCTCCGCTCCTTCGTCGCGGTGGCCGGCGAGGGCAGCTTCACCGCCGCCGGCACCGCGCTCGGCCTCACCCAATCGGCGATCAGCCTCAAGATCAAGCGGCTGGAAGACGCCGTCGGCAAGCGTGTTTTCGTCCGCACCAGCCGCAGCATCGCGCTCACCCGCGATGGCGAATTATTGCTGGTCTATGCGCGGCGGCTGCTGGCGCTCAACGACGAGGCGGTGCGGCGGCTGATCGCGCCGCCGATGGCGGGGCATCCCCGCCTCGGTGTCGCCGATCATTTCGTGCCGCAGCATCTGGCGCCGATCCTCTCGCGCTTCGCCCGCACCTATCCCGAGGTGCGGTTGGAGGTGCAGGTCGGGCGCAGCCAGGAATTGCGCGCCGCCTGCGAAAAAGGCCTCCTCGATCTCGCCATCGGCAAGCGCCGCGATGGCGAGACCGCCGGCACCCCGATCTGGACCGAGACGCTCGCCTGGGTCGGGGCCGAGGATTTCGCCCTGCCCGACCCGGGCGGCCGGCCCCTGCCGCTCGCGATGCTGCCGGCGGGCTGCATGTTCCGCGACCGGGCCCTCACTCTCCTCGCCCAGCACAATATCGCGCATGAGATCGTCTATACCTCGGCGAGCCTGCTCGGCGTCATCGCCGCGGCCGAGGCTGGGCTCGCCGCGACCGTGCTCGGCCGCTCCTCGCTGCCCGAGGGCTTGCGCGAAATTCCCGGCCTGCCCCGGCTCGGCACCGCGGAGATGGCGATTTTCGGCGATGCCGAGGGAAGAAGCGTCCTCGCCGCCCCCCTGGTCGGCTTCATTCGCGAGAGCTTGGCCGCGACCCTCGGCCTGCGCCCGGCGGCCTGAGGGATAAAAGTTTTTGGTGCAGCTTTTTTCAAAAAGCTGCGAAGAGGCCGCCTTTTTTGTAAAAAAGGCGGCACCAAAAAACTTTTATTCGTTTATTCAATGGGTTGTTATGATTGTGGCCCGGTCATGCGCTGGCGCGGCAGCGCGTCGGCGATATAGGGCGGCAGCGCAAAAGCACCGGCATGGATTTCCGGCGTCCAGTAGCGTGTCGTGCCGAGAATGCCGGCGCGCTCGGCGCGGGCGCGGAGGTCAGCCGGCGCGATCCCGTCCAGCCCGGCCGCCTTGGCGGCGAAGCCGAGCGTCATGAACCCACCGACATAGGTCGGCACCGCCGCGACATAGGCGCCGACATAGGGGAAAAAGCGGGCGCGGCGGGCGCTGGTCTCGCGCAGCTCGTCGGCCTGCATGAAAGGCACGCCGCACTGGTTCACGATCAGGCCGCGCGACGACAGGATGCGCGCCGAATGGGCGTAGAATTCATCGGTGAACAGCACCTCGCCGACGCCGATCGGATCGGTGGAATCGACGATGATGACATCGAAGGCGGCATCGGGCGCATGTTTCACATAATCGATGCCATCGCCGACAATCACCTCGGCACGCGGGTCGTTCCAGGCATCGCCTGCGATCGCGGGCATGAATTCGCGGGCGAGCCGGATCACTTCGCCGTCGATCTCGACCATGACCGCCTTGGCCACGCCGCGATGAGCGAGCACCCGGCGCAGGACGCCGCCATCGCCGGCGCCGATGATCAAGACCCGCTCCGCCGCGCCATGGGCGAGCAGCGGCACATGGGCGATCATTTCCTGATAGACGAATTCATCGGCCTCGGTGATCTGCACGACGCCATCGAGCAGCATGACCCGCCCATGCGACGCACTCTCGAACATCATGATGTCCTGGAAAGCGCTTTGCACGCGGGCGAGTTCGCGTACCACCCTGAAACGCTGCCCCCAGTTCGGGTAGAGCGTTTCGTTCGCCCAGACCTCACTCGGCATCAGCGCACGATACCGCGCCGGCGCTCGTCGAGATCGACGCGATCAGGCGAGAAGGCGGCGCGGAGCACGGCGATCGATTGGTAAGGATCGCAGGCGCCGCACATGAAAATATCGATCGCGGCAAAATTCCGCTCGGGCCAGGTGTGGATGGAGATATGGCTCTCGGCCAGCACGACCACGCCCGATACCCCGCCATTGGGCGAGAAATGGTGGAAATGGCTGTGCAGGATGGTCGCCCCGGCGGCGAGGGCGGCCTCACGAAGGGCGGCATCGATCGGCGCCGGATCGTTGAGGTTGGAGGCTCCCCACAAATCGACCAGCAGATGCATACCCGCGAAACGCTGTCCGTCACGCTCGACGAAATAATCCTTCGCCGCATCAATGGTCGGCGCCGCATCGGGGGCGGAAAAAGCCTGGTTGCTGCTCGGATTCTCCGAGACCATCCCCAGCGGGCTGAGTGCGTTCATCGCGTACCCCTGTCCTACCAGCAGACGGCCTGTTGGGCGATCGCCCCCTTGGGCCAGGAAGGGCGCGGCATAAGGGAACTCTGCCCCGAGCGCAAGGCCAAAAATGCGCGGCCGGTCGCGGCCCGGCTCAGTTCGCCGGCACCGTCGCGCCAAGCGCCTGCAAGGCGACCGGAAGCGCGCGCGCGGCAGCGATCTCCTTGCCGAGCTGCGGCAGATCGGCAATCCCCTGCACCGGCTTTTCGGTCAGCACACGGAACATCTGCAAAAGCGGCCCCTCGGCGAAGCGGGTTGCGAATCGGTGCGCCAAATCGGCGAGCCCGGCCTCGTCATTCGCTTCCGCCGCGGCGCTGGCGAGACGGAGGATGGTGCGGCTCTCGCCCTCCGAAAGCGGTTCATCCCCGACGATCGTGGCATCGATGTAATCTGAAAGCGCCTTTTCCGCCGCCGGCCAGTCATGCGCCGCCTCGAGAAGGCTCGCCCGGGTTTCGGCGGCCTCGGGGCCGGTTTGGCTTGCGAGCAGCGACATCGCGAGCGCGAGATTGCCGCGCCCGGCGGCGATGCGGGCGGCAAGCCGCGCCCGTCTGGCGGCGAGTGCCGGTGACAGCCCATTCCCGTTCGAGGCATCGAGCGCCGCCTCGGCGCCGGCGTAATCGTGTTCGTCGAGGCGGAGTGCCGCGAGCCGGGCGCCGAATTCGGCTTTTGCGGCGGCGCTGGTCGCATGCTGGATCAGCCGCTCGAACACCGGCGCCGCCTGGCCGGGAAGGTCGAGCGCGGTCAACTGGTCGGCGAAATGGGCGACGAGCGCTTCGCCCGCCGCCCCCTCGGGCAGGAGATCGCTGTTTTCCTGAACCAATGTGACGAGATCGAGCGGTGAGAGGGTCGCTGCGCCATCACCATGCAGGAGATCGGCGAAGGCGCCGGTGAGACGGGCATGGATCGCCGGCCGATCGGCCGGAAACAGCGTCTCGCTTTCGCGCAGCAAAGCAAGCTCCTGGCGCCATTGCCCGGCCTTTTGGCGCAGCGTCGCGAGCCGCAGGCGCGACGCCAGCTCACGCGCGTCGCCCCGCCAGGCATAGAGCAGCCGGTCTTCGGCCTCGGCGGCCTCGGTCGGCGTGATCATGCCGCCGGCGAGCCGCATTTCCACCGCCCGATGCGCGGCGCGGGCATGGATCAGGCGGTCTGGGCTATTGGCCAGCCGGTCGTAAAGCGCGAGCGCCGCTTTGCCGTCGCTCTGTTTTTCGGCGAGCAGCGCACGGGCGAAATCGAGGCTCGGATCGTCCTTCTGCTCGGCGAGCAGCGATGCCGCCGCGGCGATCCGCCCGGCTTGGACCATGGTCTCGGCGGCGAGCGGCAAAAGCTGCGCCCGCAACGCCGCGGGATAGGCGAGGATCAGCCTTGCTTCGGCGGCGAAGCCCGCTGCCGCCGCCTCGCTATGCGGGTCGAGCATGGCCTGCCGCACCGCGCGCCAGAGCGCGATCTCGTCGCTCGCCGGAAGACGGGGATCCTCGATGCCGGCCGCCTCCGCCGGCCGCGCGGCGACGAGGGCGGCAATCGCGGCAAGGCCGATCGTGTCGGGATCATTGGCCGCGACGGGGTCTTCGATCGCGGCGAGACGCAGCACCGCCTCCGCTTCCGAGCCGAGCCCGAGCGCAATCATCGTCGCGGCGACGCTGCGGCGTGGTGCCGCGCGCTCGCGCACCGGGACGGCGGCGGCATCATCGATCGCCGCCTGCAAATGACGCTCCAAAACCGCGGCCGGCAGATCGGGAAAATCGAAATGACGGGTCAGCGACATCGATCGCGCGAACGCCGCGGTGCCCGGCAGGATCGCCGACACCGCGAGACCGGGCCGCTCGCCCCCGGCACCGAGGAGAAATCCGGTTTTGCTGACCCGGAGCACCGGGCGGTCGGAAAAAGCTTCGACGGCGACACCCATCCAGCTCGGCAGGAGCGCGAATTCCGGCGTCTGCCGTGCCACCTCGACGCCCTCGCCAGCACTTCTTTGGGTGCCGACGAGCAAGGCGCCGCCGGTTTCGGGGTCGTCGAGCACGACGATATGGGCTGCGTTGTGCGCGGGCAGAATGACGTCCATCGCGCCGGCCAATTCTTTTTCGGCAGCTTCGGTCACGGGGTCGATCGGCGCCAGCGCCGGCGGTTTCACGGTCTCGACGACCAGCCAGCCGCGCCCGCCCCAGCGCAGCGCGAGCGAGGCCTCGGGGGCCAGCGGCAGGCGGAGGAGCGTGCCGGCGGGAAGCTCCTCGACCACGGCATGGCCGAAAAACGGATCGCCACGCAGCCCCGCGAGATCGACCGGGCGCACCTCGTCGAACACCACGAGCGCCTCGCTGCCGCGGCGGAATGCCGCAACACCAGTGCCCGCGGCAAAAGGCAAGAGGATCGCAGCCCCCCCCCATTCGGCGGGAGGATCGACGCGCATCGCGGCAAGCGCCATCGGGCCGATGGCGCCGGGCAGCGTCGCCGCGGCGTCGGGCAGGCTGCGCGGCGGCGCGGCGGCGGATGCGGCATCCGCGCTGGGCCCGGATCCCGCTTGCGATGCGGCATCGGCCACACCGGCGGCGGTTGCGGCATTATTGCCGCCCACCGTCTCGCCGGCCGCGGCCGCAATGACGGTGGGAACGGGGGCCGGCGAGACGATGGGCGTCGCCGTGACCGCCGGCACGGGTGCGGCAGAAGGCACCAGCGCGGGCTGCACCTTGGGCAGATGGCGCAGGGTCTTGGCGAGCCGGGTCGGCGCCGGGAGGGTGGTTTTGGCCGCGTCCGCATCGGCATGCGGTTTCGATGCCGGTGGTGAGTTGGGCGCGAGAACGTCGAGTGCGAGGCGGTTGCCAATCCGCATCACCCGGATTTCAGCGCCGGGAGCGACGGTGATCACAGCACGGCCGGCGCCGCCGGCGATCGCGCGCACATGGCGCGGCACCGCGCCACCCGGCGCCACCACGCGGTCGGCGGCGTCGAACGAGAGCGTCACCTCATCGCCATGGCGCGTCATGCGATAGGCTGGCGCCTTGGGAAAATCGAAAACGACCCGCCCGAACCCGTCATGCTCGCCGATCCGAACGGGAACCGAAACGGGTTCCGTGCCCGGGCCGGGATCGGCCGCCCAAGCCGCCGGCGCCGCCGCACAAAGCAAGGCCGCGAGCAAAGCGTTCCGCATCAGTCGAAACTCGCGAGCAGGCGGTCGATATCGGATTGGTCCATGGCGAGGCTCGGCAATTGCGGGCCGTTGAGAAGAGCCGCCTCGGTCTCCACCGCGAAATCGACCTCACCGCCCGGCATCTCGCCGGCAACGCCGAACGTCGCGACGATCTGCGTCACTTTGCTTTCGATCCGTTTCAGGGTCTGCACCACCTTGGTGATGCGCTGGCCGGTGATGTCCTGGAAGCTGCACGCCTCATAGATGCGTGTGGTCGCCTCCTGGAGCTTGGCGGCGTATTCGGCATCGAGACGATCGGCAATCCCATCGAGCGCCTCGCAGGTTTCCAGGATCGCCTCCGTCGCCATCGCGGTATGGGCAACGATCGCATCGAGTTCGTCGGTCGCGGAGGGGATGTGGCTCGCGCTGATATCGTCCACCCTCAGTGCCTCGATCTCGGCCTTGGCGTTGGCGATCACCTGGCCGAGTTCCTCGACTTCGTGCAAGAGCGAGGTTTCCGGTGCCGTGAGATCGCCGCGCATCGTCGTGAGCACGGCCCGGACGACATCCGCGACCATCGCCGGATCGCTTTCCGGATAGCGGCGGCGACATTCGTCGAGCCGCTGGGTCAAAGCCGATGTCTCGGCGGTATTGTCAGGCATGACCCAGCACCTTTTCGATTTTTTCCTTGAGCGTCTCGGCATTGAAGGGTTTGACGATGTAGTTCGAAACCCCCGCCTGTCGCGCCGCGACGACGTTTTCCGCCTTGCTCTCGGCGGTCACCATGATGAAGGGCATGGATTTCAGCCGTGCATCGGCACGCACTTCCTGGAGCAGTTGCAGCCCGGTCATCGGCTGCATGTTCCAATCGCTGATCACCAGGCCGAAACTGCCCGAACGCAGCTTCGCCAGGGCCTCGGCGCCGTCGGTCGCCTCGTCGACATTGTTGAAATCGATCTGCTTCAGAAGATTGCGGATGATGCGCAACATGGTCTTGTAGTCATCCACGATCAGCACATTCATCGCCTTGTCGATCGCCATCGCTATTCCTTTCGCCCATTCACGGTGTTTTGCCGCAGAGAGAGATCAATCATCGGTATTTTGGTTTTCGTAACGCTCAGTTGCCGCCGGTCTCGCGGGTCCGTATCTCCGCCAGTTGTGTCGTGATCTGGCGCGCCTTTTCGGGCTGCATCGCGGCAAGAATGGCGGCCGCCTTGGCTTCCTTCATCCGGTTGACCACCGGCAGGAGAACGTTCATGTCGAGATCATTGAAGATCACCGCGGCATCGCGCGGCCGCATGGTTTCATAGAGTTTCACGAGGCCGGCCCAGTTCGATTCCTCACGCTGCTTGCGTGTCGCATCGAGGGCGACGAGACGATCCTGCAGGGTCTTGAGTTCATCGACCCGCGCCGAAATCCGCCGCTCGGCCGCGTCCAGCGCCGCCTCGCGCGTGCCGAGTGCCGCTTCGCGCTGATCGAGCGCTTTCTTGCGGTCGCGGAGATCGAGCAGCAAACGGCGTTCGGCGGCGCTGACCTGCGGCTCTGCCGGTTTCGCGAGATTGACCGGCGTATCCTCATCGACGACCGGCCCCGGCTTGCCGCCCGGGCTGGCATTCGCGCTCGAATTCGCCCCTTGGTTCGAAGCGGTCGTGCTCGCCGGAGTAGCCGCTGTCGCGCCTGCGGGGGCGGAGGATGAAGAGGCGGCATGCGCCGCCGGCACCACGCTGTGCTCGACGGCGGCGAGCGCCCGCTCTTCGGCCGGGGTGAAGAACGCGACCCGCACGAGGCCGGTTGCCTTGAACGCGAGCAGAAGCAGCATCACCGCGATCGTCAGCGGCAACAGGCGAGGGGCTGGAAGCTTGAGGCCCTGCCTCTGGGATTTCTGTTCTTGCGTCATTATCGTGCCATCCTGAGCGCTTTCATCAGGTCGCGTTCGGCCTGGCTTCGCCCACGCGGCGAGGGTTCCGGCTCCGCCGGCGCGCCGGCCGGCATCGCGGCGAGGGATGCGATGCGTGGCGCATAGGTCGGGGTTCGATCATCCTCGGCGGCGGCGCGGCCGGCACGTGCCGCGCGATCGAGCCGGTCCGCGAGTTTTTCGCCGCGCTCGACGAGATAGCCGAGATCACCCTTCAGTTCCTGCGCGAGTTGGATATGGCGGGCAATCTGCCGGCCGGCGCCGTCGGCGACCTCGCGCAGCCGGGCAATCCCGCCTTCCGCCTCGCGCGTGCTGGCGTTGAAGCCCGCGATCATTTCCTCAAGCGTCGCGCGGTCGCGCTTGAGAAGACCGAGCGCGCGTTCGAGCCGCAGCGCATGCACCAAAGTTGCCGCGAGCAGCCCGATGAGAACGAGTTCCAGAAGCCATTCCATGCCACTCATCGCCGCCCCTCGCCTTTCCTCAGCCCTGACGCGAATTGACCGGATTGTGGGGAACGTCGCGCTCGATACGGATCGCGACGCGGTTCTTGCGCCGCCCGATCCGCCCCTCATAGAGCGGTCGGCCGCCACAGCGGAGCTGCACCGGCGCGCCAGGCAGCACGTTCAGCAAAAGCTGGCTCCCCGGGCGCAGGGCCAACACGTCGGAGAGCTGCATCACCTGTTCGTCGAGCAGCGCTTCGAGTTCGACCTCGGTGTTCCACAATTCCTCGGCGAGGTGGGTTTCCCAGATCGAGTCACGGCCGAATTTCTCGCCCATGAATTGCTGCAAGAGCAATTCGCGCACCGGCTCCAGCGTCGCATACGGCAGCAGGAGTTCCATCCGCCCGCCGCGATCTTCCATATCGACGCGAAGCCGCGCCAGTACGGCGGCGTTCGAAAGTCGGCTGATGGTCGCGAAACGCGGGTTGACCTCAAGCCGCTCGAAGCGAAACGTCACCGGGCAGATGGGATCGAAACTCGCCGAAAGATCGGCGAGCACGACATGGATCAGCCGTTCGACCAGGGTGCGCTCGATCGTCGTATAAGGCCGCCCCTCGATGCGCATCGCCGCGGTGCCGCGCCGCCCACCGAGCAGGACATCGACGATGGAATAGATCATCGCCGAATCGATCACCATCAGGCCATAATTATCCCATTCCTCCGCCTTGAATACGGCAAGCATCGCCGGCAGAGGGATGGAGTTCAGATAATCGCCGAAGCGGAGCGAGAGGATGTTGTCGATGCTGACTTCGACATTGTCGGAGGTGAAATTGCGGAGCGAGGTCGACATGATGCGTACCAGACGATCGAAGACGATCTCCAGCATCGGCAGGCGTTCATAGGAGATGAGCCCCGAGCTGATGATGCGCTGGATGCCCGAGCGCGCATCGCCGCCCGCGCCGCTGCCATCATCGAAGCCGAGCAGGCTGTCGATCTCGGCCTGGTTGAGGACGCGCGTCGCCTCGACCCCGGCTTCGGTTGTCGCACCCCAGGCCGCGGCGAGATCGTCATCGGAGGGTTCGTCGGCCCCGCTCATTGCACCAGAAGCTCCTCGAACAGAATATCGACGATCCGCGCCGGCTGGGCGGCGAGATTGGCGCGCGCGATCATTTCCTCGCGCAGACGATAGGTGCCGGACGAGCCACGCAGCTCATCGGGATGCATCTCGCGGAGATAAGTCTGGAAAATATCGAGAATACGCGGCATCGCCGCGGCGATGATCGTCTGATCGGCGGCTTTGGCGAGTTCGAGCCGCGCCTTGAGCTTGACATAGCTCTGCCGTCGCCCGCCGGTGTCGAGATTGGTGATGATTTCCGGCACATCGGCATAGACCGGCTTGATCGCCTCGACCGCTTTCGCTTCCGCATTCGCCGCCGGCGTCGCCGTGTGATGAAGGCCGAGAAGACGCGGCAGGACGCCGGTGAACCAGAGCCCCGCCCCGATCGCGGCCAGCAGAACCGGCACCGCGAGCAGGATCAGCTTGCGCCGCCCGCCGCCGCCCGCCTTCGCCTCTTCCACCCCTTCGCTGGTGATCGCAGCCGAACTCATCGCCCCTCATCTCCTCGCGAGACTTCCCGGCCATCGCGCGCCTTCGCTTGGCGCCCGAACCCGCCTTCGCCGGCATTTTGATGCGAAGCGATTAACGAAGCCTTGCCAAATCATCACGCGCGGCAATTTTTGCCGGGCGGCGGCTGACGGCAGGCGGCAAGCCATGCCGGGAAAAATGCCTGACGCGGCGCCGGAGGGGCGCTTTTCCGTGCCGCCGAGGGGCGCGGGCGTCTGGCACGGGGCTTGCGATCATCCGCCGCGATGGCCGGCAACGGCCGCCCCCGAAGACCAGCAGCGAAGGCCAGAGATGCAAAACCCCTCCACCATCGCCCTCTCGCGCATCGTCGCCCAGCAGCGGCTGATCGACATCACGGCCAACAACATCGCCAATGCCACCACCACCGGCTACCGCGCCGAACGCATGCTGTTCAGCGGCTGGATGAGCCGTCAGCTCCATACCGATGCCCCGGCGGGCGGCAGCGCCATCACCTATACCGAGGACAAGGCGATCTATCGCGACAAGAACGAGGGGGCGCTCAACCGCACCGGCAACCCGCTCGACCTCGCGATCCAGGGAGAGGGATATTTCACCGTCGCGACCACGAACGGGCCACGGCTGACGCGGGCCGGGCATTTCAGTCTCAACGCCACCGGCACCGTCGTCGACGCCAAGGGCAACGCCCTCCTCGATACCAACGGCCAGCCATTGCAGGTCAATTCCTCCGACGCGCCGCTCACCATCGCCCGCGACGGCACGATCAGCGGCGCCAATGGCCAGATCGGCCAGATCGGCCTCGTCACCCCGAGCGACCCGACCG
>JAKAQU010000053.1 GCA_021819535.1 Pseudomonadota bacterium
GCGGCCGTAACAAAAGAATGGCGGGTTGAGAAATCCCGGCTTGCCATAGCGGAGCGGCGCGCCATTCTGATCCAGAACCGCGCCGCCGGCCGCCTCCAAGACCGCCTGCGGTGCCGCCGTGTCCCATTCCATCGTCGGCCCGAAGCGGGGATAGAAATCGGCACTCCCCTCGGCGAGGCGGCAGAATTTCACCGCCGAGCCGAAGCGGTGGATCGCGGCGACGCGTTTGCCGGCAAGGGCCGCGCGCAGCATCGGGTCATCGCCGTGATGGCGCGAGACCAAAACCTCCAACCCCGCCACGGGCGGCAGGCGTGCCGCGATCGCCCGCGTCGTGCCAGCGGCGCGCTTCCACGCCCCCGCGCCGGGAATGCCGCCGAACACCTCGCCCGTCGCCGGCACCGCGACCGCGCCGAGAACCGCGCGCCCGTCCATGGCAAGGCCGATATTGACCGCGAATTCGGGCGCGCCGGCGGCGAATTCGCGCGTCCCGTCGAGCGGATCGACGAGCCAGAAGCACCCGTCGATGGCGGTGATCTTGCCGGCGGCGACCTCCTCCTCGGCGATCACCGGGATCTCGGGGGTCGCGGCGCGGAGGCCGGCTGTGATCAGCGCCTCGGCGGCGCGATCGGCCTCGGTCACCGGCGAAAAATCCTCTTTCCGCGCGACCTCGAAGCCGCGCGCGCGCACCGCCATGATGAGGTCGGCGGCTTCCTCGGCGAGGCGGGCGGCGAGAGCGAGAAGCGCTTCTTTATCGATCATCGGGATGTAGGGTCCATCATCGGGATGTAGGCCCGCCTCTGGCATGGCGGCAAGCGGCTGCTAAACTGGTTTCTCTCATGTGCGGAAGGAATGTCTGATGCTCGATGTCGTTTTCGCCAAACCGGCCCTGCCGAAATCGGGCGGTCTTTTGTTGCTCGTCGCCGAGGATGAGCTGCCCGCGGGGCTGTGGGCGGAGGCGGATGCCGCGAGCGGCGGGGCGGTTGCGCGGGCGATCGCGGTCGCCGGCTTCAAGGGGGGCAAGGGCCAGACGCTCTCGCTGCTTGCGCCGACGGCCGGGCTTTCGCATCTCGTCCTGGCCGGGCTCGGCAAGCGCGCCGAGGTCACGCCGCTCGGTGCCGCCGAGGCGGGGGCACGCGGCATCGCCCATCTCCTCAAGGCCGAGACGGTGGCGCTCACGGCCGCTGGCCTCGCCCCCGATCTGCTCGCCGAGGCAGTGCATGGCGCGGTGCTGAGAAGCTATCGCTTTGATCGCTACCGCACGCGCGAAAAACCCGAGGACAAGCCTAAGCTCACGCGGCTCGTGGTGCTGGCCGAGGCGCACGAAAAAGTGAAAACCGCGCACGCGCCGCTCGCCGCCCTCGCCGAGGGCGTCTATCTCACCCGCGATCTGGTCAGCGAGCCGGCCAATATCCTGACGCCGGCGGTTTTCGCCGAGCGGGTCGGCGAACTCGCCGAACTCGGGCTCAAGGTCGAGGTGTTCGAGCCCAAGGCGCTCGCCAAGCTCGGCTTCGGGGCACTTCTCGGCGTCGCGCAAGGCAGCGCCAACGAGCCGCGCGTCGTCGCCATGAGCTGGCATGGGAGTGGGGCGCGCAAGCGCGACCAGAAGCCGCTCGCCTTCATCGGCAAGGGCGTCACCTTCGATACTGGCGGCATCAGCATCAAGCCGGCGGCCGGGATGGAGGACATGAAATGGGACATGGCCGGCGCCGGCACGGTTGCCGGGCTGATGGCGGCGCTGGCCCGGCGCAAGGCCAAGGTGGATGCGATCGGCCTCATCGGTCTCGTCGAAAACATGCCCTCCGGCACCGCGCAGCGCCCAGGCGACGTGGTGAAAAGCCATTCCGGCCAGACCATCGAGGTGATCAACACCGATGCCGAAGGGCGGCTCGTGCTCGCCGATCTCATGTCCTGGTGCCAGGAGGAATTTTCCCCGCGTCTGATGATCGATCTTGCGACACTCACCGGGGCGATCATCATCGGGCTCGGCCATGAGCACGCCGGGCTCTTCGCCAATGACGACGAGCTGGCGAACCGGCTTCTCGAAGCCGGGCGGGAGAGCGGCGACAAGCTCTGGCGCATGCCGCTTGCCGAGGCCTATGACCGGCAGATCAAATCCGACATCGCCGATATGAAAAATGTCGGCGGCAGGCCAGCCGGGGCGATCACCGCGGCCCAATTCCTGCAACGCTTCGTCCGCAACGACACGCCCTGGGCGCATCTCGACATCGCCGGCATGGCGTGGACGGAGAAGGATCTGGCGCTCGCGGCGAAGGGGGCGAGCGGGTTCGGCGTTCGCCTGCTCGATCGGCTGGTGGCGCGGTTTTACGAGGGCTGAGCGATGGGGGGCTGATGGCCGAGATCGCATTCTATCACCTGCTCCGCGCCGGCCCAGAACAGGTTCTGCCGCCGCTGCTCGGCCGGACGCTGGCCTTGGGCGAGCGCGCCGTCATCCGCTGCGCCAGCGCCGAGCGTCTGGCCGCCCTCGATGACGCGCTCTGGCTTGCCGCGAGCCCCGATTGGCTGCCGCACGGCTCGGCGGCGAGTGGTGAGGCCGATCTCCAGCCGATCTGGCTCACGCTCGCCGACGAGGCGCCGAACGGGGCGCGCTTTCTGTTTCTGATCGACGGCGCCGAGAGCGCCAGGCTCGATGCTTTCACCCGTGTTTTCGACTTGTTCGACGGCCATGACGAGGCGGCGCTCTCGGCGGCGCGGGCGCGCTGGCAGGCGTGCCGCGCGGCCGGCCACGCCGTCACCTACTGGCAGCAAGGTGCGCGCGGGTGGGAGAAAAAGACCTGAAACCGGCCGCAAAGAACGGCGCGGTCAGTGCCGCAGGCACTGACCAACGAACAAAAGTCTTTTTGCTTCTTTTTCTTCAGAAAAAGAAGAATCCCTCCCGTGTCTGATGCCTTGCGCGGGCGGTGCAAACGCGGCAGGCTGACCGCAATGTCGCCCATGAAAGGTTCGATCGCATCATGAATGAGATAGCCACGCCCTCGCGTCCGAACGATTTCGAGCCGTTTTGGATGCCGTATACCGCCAATCGCGCCTATAAATCCGCGCCGCGGCTGCTCGCGCGCGCTTCGGGCATGCATTATTACACGCCCGAGGGCCGGGAGGTCATTGATGGCACCGCCGGGCTCTGGTGCGTCAATGCCGGGCATGGGCGGCGTGAAATCGTCGAGGCTATTCAGGCCCAGGCTGCGGCGATGGATTTCGCGCCGACCTTTCAGTTGGGCCATCCGGTCGCGTTTCAGGCGGCGGCGAAGGTCGCGGAGCTGACGCCGCCGGGGCTGGACCGCGTTTTTTTCACCAATTCCGGCTCCGAGAGCGCCGATACCGCGCTCAAGATCGCGCTCGCCTATCACCGCGCGCGTGGCGAGGCAGGAAGGGTGCGGCTGATCGGACGTGAGCGCGGCTATCACGGGGTCGGGTTCGGCGGCATGTCGGTGGGTGGCATCGGCGGCAACCGCAAGCAATTCGGCGCGCTGCTGCCCGCCGTCGATCATCTGCCGCACACCCACGCCCCGGCGCATAACGCGTTTTCGCGCGGCCAGCCGGAATGGGGCGCGCATCTCGCCGATGCGCTGGAGGATCTCGTCGCGTTGCATGGCGCCGAGACCATCGCCGCCGTCATCGTCGAGCCGCTGGCGGGATCGACCGGTGTTCTGGTGCCGCCGCGCGGCTATCTCGAGCGGTTGCGGGCGATTTGCGACAAATACGGCATTTTGCTGATTTTCGATGAAGTGATCACCGGCTTCGGCCGTCTCGGAACACCTTTTGGCGCTGAGCGTCTCGGGGTTGTGCCCGACATCCTGACCATGGCCAAGGGCCTTACCAACGCCGCCGTGCCGATGGGGGCGGTCGCGGTCAGGAACGAGATCTATCACGCGATCGTCGATCATGCGCCGGCCGGGATCGAACTCTTCCACGGCTACACCTATTCCGGCCATCCGCTCGCCGCCGCTGCCGCGGTCGCGACCATCGATTTGCACCGGAGTGAGGATCTGCCGGGGCGGGCGCGCGCGATGGAAGGCGCGTTCGAGGACGCGGCGCATAGCCTCAAGGATCTCCCCAACGTCATCGATGTGCGCAATTTCGGGCTGGTGGCCGGGATCGAGCTTGCGCCCCGCGCCGGCAAGCCTGCGGATCGCGCGTTCAGGGTGTTTCATCGCTGTTTCGATGATGGCGTTCTGATCCGCACCACCGGCGACATCATCGCGCTCTCGCCGCCGCTGATCATCGAGGCGGGGCATATCGAGCGGATTTTCTCGACGCTGTCAGACGCTATTCGCGCGGAAGCGGCCTAGAGCGCGCGCCGGCCCCTCCCCCCCGCGAGGGGGTGGGGCCGGGTATTTCAGCGCAGCGAGTGCTCGGGGGCGTCGGCGGTGAGGTCGCTGTAGGCCGGGGCCTCGGCCATTTCGTTGTCCACCGCCGGAAGCGAGGTCAGGACGGGGATGGCGCGCTGCTCGGCGGGCGTGCGCAAATCGCGCGGCGCCGGGTTGAGCGGGATGGCGTGCGGGGCGCTGGCGTCGGCGAGGGTGGTCGCGGCCGAACGGTTGTAAATGAAGCCATGGGTCGGATAGATGCTGCCGAAGCTGCCTTGCCGGCCGAGCGCCACGCGCACCGCCGTCCAGTCATTGGCGGGCGAGACGTCGATCACCGCGATGTTGCGGCTGACGCCGTTCTGGGCCCAATGCGCCTGATCGATTTCGATTTCACGCGAATTGATCACCTTGGAGACGACCGCGACATGGCCGAGCCGCATGGCGCGATTGGCGCGGAAGGCGAGCACGCTGCCCGCTTCGGGGCGGCTGCCGCGGGCATAGATTCCGGCGGCCTTGTCCCACCAGGTCAGCGCGTCACCTTGCAGATTGATCCCGGAGGCGGCGCGGGCGAAGGGCACGCATTGGATGACGTGACTGCTGCCGGCGCGGTAGGAGATGTGCCGAATGTAGGATTTATTTCCGTGACGGGAGTCCACGATCTCATGCTTCGCGGCGTCACGCCCCGCATGCCCATGGCGTCTGGTCTGCGCGGCGGAGGCATGACGCACGGGGTGGTTATGTGCGTTTGGTGAGGGGCTGGTCTCCTGGGCATGCAAGGATAGCGGCATCCCGAACAGAAAAATCGACCCTAAAACGCAAAGCGCACCGCCACGTCGCCGAGCTGGCATGAAACTCCCCCCTTGAGGTGGCAAATCCATGAGGAAAGGTAACATCAGGGTTGCGAGTGTGGCAATGCGAAAACCGCGGGGAATTTGCAATCTTGCGCAATAATACGATTTCGCCCTGTGTATAACTCCATGAATTATGACATATTTCCTATTTTATCCGGCCGCGCGGGCGACTCGAGTGCGCTTCCTCCATGCACGCGCTATTTGCAGGCGACCACCATGATTTCTACCAGGGCGCGTGGATCGGCCAAAGTCGCCTCGACGCAGGCACGCACCGGCGCGCCCCCTTCGGGCAGCCAGGCCGACCAGATTTCGTTCATCGCCGCGCGGTCGGCGATGTGTTTGAGCCAGATCTGCGCCTGCAAAAGCCGCGTTTTGTCGGTGCCATGGATTTCGAGCGCGGCATCGATCTCGGCCAGAACCTCGGCGGTCTGGCCCTTGATGTCCTGGCCCAGATCGCGCGCGAGCGCCCCCGAAGTATAGACGAAGCCGTGATATTCGACGGCGCGGGCGAGAATGGCGCCGGGTTCGGTGCGGATGATGCGGCTCATGGCGGGCTCCTTCGGGCCTGGGGGACGGGGCGCCGACTATACCGCCCCCTCCCATCAGCGCCAGCCATCAGAGACGAGCCATCAGAGAGAGGTGAACGCGCGCCGATTAATCTTGCGTTTGGGGCCGCGGTCGCGCCATTCTCGGGCTCTCAGCCCCCAAAAGAGGGCGATCCCCGGGAGGGATGGAAAATGCAGTTGAACCGTGACGAATTGCTGCGCGCCTATCGCGACATGTGCCTGATCCGCCAGTTCGAGGAGCGGGTGCACGCCGAGTTCGCGACCGGGGACATTCCCGGTTTCGTCCATCTCTATGCCGGCGAGGAGGCCTCCGCCGTCGGCGTCTGCATGGACCTCACCGAGCGCGACACCATCGCCTCCACCCATCGCGGCCATGGCCATTGCATCGCCAAGGGCTGTGACGTCGATGGCATGATGGCGGAAATCTACGGCCGCAAGAGCGGGCTTTGCGGCGGCAAAGGCGGCTCGATGCACATCGCCGATCTCGATCGCGGCATGCTCGGGGCGAACGGTATCGTCGGCGGCGGCGCACCGCTCGCCTGTGGCGCCGCGCTCTCGGCCAAAACTCTGAAAACCGGGGCGGTCGCGGTCGCCTTCGGCGGCGATGGCGCCTCCAACCAGGGGACCACGGCGGAAGCGATGAACCTCGCCTCGGTGTGGCGATTGCCGGTGATTTTCGTCCTCGAGGACAATGGCTATGCCGAATCGACCGCGAGCGCCTGGTCGGTCGGCGGTGATCCGGTCAAGCGGGCGGAGGGGTTCGGCATCCCCGCGACCCGCGTCGATGGCCATGATTTCTTCGCCGTCCACGAGGCGGCGCGCGAGGCGGTGGCGCGGGCACGCGCGGGCGAAGGGCCGAGCTTTCTTCATCTCAAGCTCGCCCGCTATTTCGGCCATTTCGAGGGTGACGGCATGACCTATCGCGCGCCCGACGAGGTCGCGAGGCTCCGCGCCGAAAAGGATTGCCTCAAACTGTTCCGCCGCAAGGTGAGCGAGGCGGGATTGCTGGAGGGCGCGGCGCTGGACGCGATCGAGGGCGAGGTCGCGACGCTGATCGAGGGCGCGGTGCGACGCGCCAAGGCCGATGCGATGCCGGAGCCGGCCGATCTCCTCACCGATGTCTATGTCAGTTACTGAGAGGGGCGGGTCATGGCCAAGAAATCTTTCCGCCAGGCGGTGAACGAGGCGTTGAGCCAGGAGATGGCGCGCGATCCGCGCGTCATCGTCATGGGCGAGGATGTCGCCGGCGGCCTCGGCGCGCCCGGCGAGGACGATGCCTGGGGCGGCCCGCTCGGCGTGACCAAGGGGCTGATGAAGCAGTTCGGGCGCGAGCGGGTGCTTGATACGCCGATCACCGAAAGCGGTTTCATCGGGGCGGCGGCGGGTGCCGCTCTCACCGGGCTGCGCCCGGTCGCCGATCTCATGTTCGTCGATTTCATGGGGGTGTGCTTCGATCAGATTTTCAACCAGGCGGCCAAGTTCAAATACATGTTCGGCGGCAAGGCGCGCACTCCGCTCGTCATCCGCACCATGTACGGCGGCGGGTTCCGTGCCGCGAGCCAGCACAGCCAGTGCCTCTATCCGCTGTTCACCCACATCCCCGGCCTCAAGGTCGCGATCCCGTCTTCGCCCTACGAAGCCAAGGGGCTTTTGATCCAGGCGATCAGGGACGACGATCCGGTGATCTTCTTCGAGCATAAAATGCTCTATGACATCGAGGAAGAGGTGCCGGACGAGCCCTATACCCTCCCGTTCGGGGAGGCCAATCTCACCCGCGAGGGCGATGACGTCACCATCGTCGCCTTCGGGCGGATGGTGATGCTCGCCAACGAGGCGGCCGACCGGCTGGCCGGCGAGGGGATCGCCTGCACCGTGATCGATCCGCGCACCACCTCGCCGCTCGACATCGAGACGATCCTCGAAGAGGTGCGGGCGACCGGGCGGCTGGTGGTGGTGGACGAGGCCCATCCGCGCTGCAACATGGCGACCGATATTTCCGCCCAAATCGCCGAGCGCGCTTTCGAGGCGCTCCGCGCGCCGATCCGCATGGTTGTGCCGCCGCATACGCCGGTGCCGTTTTCGCCAGCCCTCGAGGATATCTATCTGCCGAGCGTGGCGAAAATCGTCGATGCCGTGCGCGCGGTGATGGCGGGCGGGCGCAAGGCGGCCTAGCATGGCACAGCTCCATGTCCTGGTGATGCCGAAAATGGGGCTGTCGATGACCGAGGGCATGGTCGCGCGCTGGCTCAAGGGGGTGGGCGAGCAAGTCGCCTCTGGCGAGGAAGTGGCCGAGATCGAGACCAGCAAAATCACCGCCGCCTATGAAAGCCCAGCGCATGGCACGCTCCGACGCCAGATCGTCGCCCCCGGCGTGATGGTGCCGGTGGGGGCGCCGATCGGGGTGATCGCCGAGAGCGGGGCCGGCGAGGCTGAGGCCGACGAGGCGGCGATCGATGCCTTCATCGCCGCCCGCGAGGCCGATTTCGCCGACGTCCAGACCAAGGCCGCGCCACCCCCCGCGCCGCGAACCGTCGCAACCGAAATCGGCCCGCTCCAGGTGCTCGAGGCCGGGCCCGAGGCTGCCCCGCCCTTGGTGCTCATCCACGGCTTCGGCGGCGATCTCGGCAACTGGATGTTCCTCCAGCCCCTTTTGGCCGAGCGCTTTCGCACCTTGGCGATCGATCTTCCCGGCCATGGCGGCTCGACGAAGACGCTTGCGGGCGCCAATATTCCGGCGCTCGCGCGGGCGGTCGCGGCGTTTCTGCGCGCGGAGGGGATCGGGTGCGCCCATCTCGTCGGCCATTCGCTCGGCGGGGCGGTCGCGCTCGCGCTTGCCGCCGAAGCGTTGTCGCTGTCGCTGATCGCCCCGGCCGGGCTCGGGCCGGAAATCAACATGGACTATATCAGCGGCTTCATCGCCGCCCGCCGCGCGCGGCAATTGCAGCCGGTGCTCGGCCTCTTGTTCGCCGATCCCTCCCTGGTCGGGCGCGAGATGGTGGAGGGCGTTCTGCGCTATAAGCGCATCGATGGCGTGGAGGCGGCGCTTCAGGCGATCGCCGCGGCCAATTTCGCCGCCGGGCGGCAAAGTGGCGCCTTCCGCGCGACGCTAGAGGCGATCCGGGTGCCGACCCTCATCGTCTGGGGTGAGGATGACCGGATCATCCCCGTCGCCCACGCTGATGCCCTGCCGGCGTCGGTTCGCGTCGTCCGTTTTCCCGCGACCGGCCACATGGCCCACATGGAACGCGCGGCCGACCTCGCCCGGCTGATCATGGAGACGGCGCGGTAACGGAAGCCCCCCGTCTCATCCGCGCGGGCGGGCGAGGCCCGCGAGCAGGGCGCCGAGGCTCGCGGCCAGCATCAGAAGGGCCATGGGCCGCGCCGTGCCGTCGTTGAGGAGGCCGACGGCGGTGCTGAAGAGGGCGCCGAGAAGGAACTGGCCGGTGCCCATCAGCGCCGAGGCGCTGGCGGCTTGGGCGGCGTGGCGCGAGAGGGCGCCGACCGTGGTGGTGGGCATCAGGAAGCCGAGCGAGGCGAGAAACAAAAACAGCGGCAGGGCAAGGCCCGGGACATGCCCCCAGAGGGTGAAGGCGTCGAGCGTGAGGAGGAAGGTCGCGAGCACGGCCATGGCGACGGCCGTGTTGATCACGCGGTCGGTGCCGAAGCGCGGCAGAAGGCGCGCATTGATTTGCGCTGAGAAAATGAACCCCGCGGCGTTGGCGCCGAACAGCATGCCGTAATGCGCCGGCGTCACCCGGTATTGGCTGATATAGGCGGCGGGCGAGCCGCCGAGATAGGCGAACAGCCCGGCCATGGCGAAGCCGCCGCAGAGCGCGTTGGTGACGAAACGCGGCTCACGCGCGATTTGCGCGTAGCGGGCGAGGAGGCCGAGCGGGCCGAGCCGGATGCGCCGATTTTGCGCGAGCGTGTCGGGGAGAAAGCGCCACACCAGGACCGCCGATACGGCGCCATAGAAGGTCGCGATCCAGAAGATCAACCGCCATCCCGCGATGGCGAGCACCGCGCCGCCGGCGGCCGGGGCCAGGATCGGCACCACGCCCATCACCAGCATGAGCCGCGAGAGCATCCTTGCCGCCTCGTGCCCGTCGGTGAGATCGCGGACCACGGCGCGCGGCACCACCATGCTCGCCGAGCCGCCGATCGCAGCGAGCACGCGGCAGAGCGAAAACGTCCACAACCCCGGCGCGAGCGCGCAGCCGGCGGAGGCGGCGGCGTAGAGAAGGGTTCCGAGCATCAGCGGCGCGCGCCGCCCGAACCGGTCCGAGAGCGAGCCATGGGTGATCTGGCCGATGGCGAGGCCGATGAACCAGGCGGCGAGCGTGATTTGTGCGCTCCCCGCATGGCCACCGAAATCGGCTTCGATCAGCGGGAAGGCGGGAAGATACATATCGGTCGAGACCGGGCCGACCGCGGTGAGGACGCCGAGCAGCAAGGTCAGCCAGAGAGGGGCGGTCATGCCGGGGCGCAAATTCACGTATTGGCTCACTCTCATCGCGCCATTAAAGCGCCGGCTCGGCAGAAACGTCCCGGCAGGAAATGCCGCTCTTCTCTTGCGCCCCTCACATAGGGCCAAGAGGGGCGGCAGCGCGAGCGCAAAATTCTGGCACGGGGTTTGCTTAATTTTGGTGCGGGGGTTGCTTAACGAGGTTTGCGTATTGTCCCCGCGTTCCATGAGGGAACGTTCGCCTCGACAGGGTTTCGTCAGCATTGGAGAGCGCGCCATGATCAGCCATGTTTCCCACCGGTTGCTCAACCAGGGCTGGACGACGCCCGCCGGCACAGGCAACGCCGATATCTATGCCGCGATGGATACGCAGCAAAACGCCGCACCGAGCAGCGCCGCGGCGATGGCAAACAATGCCAGCGCCGCGGCCGGCCTGGGCGCGGGCGCACCCTCATTCGCCGCCGCCATGAACGCGGCGAGCGTTCTTTCGCAGACCAATGCCGCAGATGGCGGTGACGACGAGACGGCCGATACCGGCACCGGCTCGACCGCCAATCCCGAACAAGTCGCGCTCGCCGGGCCGATGCTCGGCCATCATCACGCCTCCGCTCTCGTGACCACCCAGCAAGGCGCCCCGACCTCGGGCACGACAGGGCAGGCATCGGGCTCGACCGCCCCCGCGACCCCGGTCGCCAACGCGCTTCGCGCCTATCAATCCGCCGCCCGCGGCCTTCATTGAGCGTGTTCTATCAGTGATCAGGGCAGGGGCTTTGCCCCTGACCCCACCAAAGGCAATGCCTTTGGAAACCGATCTGAAATGCGGAGCTTGGGCGCCAGCACCCTCGGGTCGCAAGGGGAAGGAGGGAGAGCGCCCCGGTTACTTTGATGCGATAGTGCTCCCACAGTTCAGACCGTCCGTCCTGAGGATCGGACCATGCTCTAGCCGCGCCAGATCGGGTCTTTGATCTTGGCGAGAAATGCCGCGTGCGCCGCGCGCTCGGCGACACTCACGGCGATCGGGCGCGGGCTGCGCGCCCGCTCATGGGCATAGGTGATGGCCGGAACCACGGCGCCCGCCTCGGCCGCGAGGTCGAGCCCACGCTGGCGCCCGCCGGTGAGTTCGACATAGACCTCGGCCAATAGCCGGCAATCGAGCAGCGCGTTATGGGTGGTGCGTGCGGAAAGATCGATCGCAAAGCGCCGGCAGAGCGCATCCAGGCTGTTGGGCAGCCCGGGAAACCGCGTCTTGGCGAGCGCGAGCGTGTCGATCATGCGCGCGCGATCGAGCGGCGGACGATCGAGGCGCGCCAGTTCGGCATCGACGAAAGCAAAATC
>JAKAQU010000054.1 GCA_021819535.1 Pseudomonadota bacterium
GTTTTTTCGAATTCATGCACCGAGGGAAACCCCATCAGGGCGTTCATCTCGGGGAAGGGATAAAGCGCGACCCCATCGCTCGACCCGGTTTTGGCGAGCGCGCCATAGGCGCTTTTCAGGGCGGCGGCGGCGGCGAGAAAGCCGGTCGCGGGGTAGAGCGCGATCTTGAAGCCGAGCGTGCCCAGCTCCGCCGCAGTGAGAACCGGCGTGCGCCCGCCTTCCACCATGTTGGCGAGCAAGGGCGCGCCGCGGAACGCATCGCCGATGCGGCGGAGATCGTCGAGGCTCTCGGGGCTCTCGATGAACAGAATATCGGCGCCGGCGGCGAGAAACCGCTCGCCGCGCCGGAGCGCCTCATCGAGGCCGACGGCGCCGATGGCATCGGTGCGGGCGACGATGAGGAAATCGCGATCCGGCCGGGCTTGGGCGGCGACGCGGATGCGGCGCTCGGCGTCCTCGCGCGAAACCACCCGGCGATGGGGCGTGTGGCCGCATTTTTTCGGAAATTCCTGATCCTCGATCTGAATCCCCGCCGCCCCGGCCCCGGCATAGAGCCGCACCGTGCGATCGACATTGAGCAAGCCGCCATAGCCGGTATCGCCATCGGCGATGAAGGGGACGCTGACGGAAGCCGCCAGCATGCGCACGCGATCGAGCATTTCGCTTGCCGAGACGAGGCCGGCATCGGGCAGCCCGAAGGCGGACGCGGCGACGCCGTAGCCGGTCATGTAGAGGGCGGGAAATCCCGCTTTTTCGGCGATTCTGGCCGATATCCCGTCATAGACACCGGGCAGCGTGATGACACCAGGAGCGGCGAGCAGAGCGCGGAATTTCTGGCCGGGGGACATGCGGTTTCCTCTCCGGCCCAGGGTTTCGCGTCCTGGCTTTCTTGTCAATCGGGCGAAATCGCTTCCAATTGCCGCCCGCCGGTCGCCGGGCCGAAGCCGCCGATCGCGATCATCACCACCGCCATCGCCCCGGCGATGAACGCGAACACCGCCGCCACACCGCCGAGATTGAGGAAGGCGGCGATGATGAAGCTCACGAACACCGCCGAGAGGCGCGACCAGGAATAGACGAAGCCGACGGCGCGCGCCCGCACCCGCGTCGGGTAAAGCTCGCTCTGATAGGCGTGGAACGAATAGGAGAGGATGTTGTTGCAAAGGGTGAGCGCGACACCGCAGAGAACGAGGCCGGGAATGCTGCGCTGGGCGGCAAAGGCGAGCCCGGAAAGCGCGATGCCGAGGGCGGCGAACACGATCTGCCATTTGCGCTCGACGCGGTCGGCAAAAAAAATCGCGAAGGCCGGGCCGAACGGATTGGCGAGCGCGATGACGAAGGCATAGAGCAGGCTGTTGCCGATATGGATGCCCTGTTCGGCGATCAGCGTCGGCACCCAGCTCGCAAATCCGTAATAGCCGATGGTCTGGAAGAATTGAAACACCATCAGCATGATGGTGCGCGCGCGGTAGGGCGGGCGCCAGATCTCGGCGAAACGCCCCGGTATGGCGGCCTCCTCGATCGCGGCGGGGAGCGACGGCGGCAAGGCGCGCCCGCCGCGATCGGCGACCACCCGCGCCTCGAGCATCGCGGTGATCCGCGCCGCGTCCAGAAGCCGCCCTTTTCCTGCGAGCCAGCGCGGGCTTTCCGGCAGACCCCGGCGCAAGAACCAGACGAAAATCGCCCCGAGCGCGCCGATCAGGACGACGATACGCCAGCCCGAAAGCCCGAACACTGTCCGCGGCACCAATTGCCAGGCGAGAAAAGCGACGATGGGGACGACCGAGAACTGCTCCACCGGGGTGAAGGCGAAAGCGCGGCCGCGCACATCCTTCGGCATCAGCTCGGCAAGATAGGTGTCGATCGTCACCAGTTCGATGCCGATGCCGATCCCGGCGACGAGCCGCCAGGCGAGCAGCCCGGCGGGCGTGTGCTGAAACGCCATGATCGCGGTCGAAAGACTGTACCAGAGGAGGGATGCGGTGAAAATCGGGCGGCGGCCGAACCGGTCGGCGACGAAGCCGAAGCCGATCGTGCCCAGGAACAAGCCGCCGAAGGTCGCGGCGACGAAGGCGGCGGGGCCGGTGAAGATGCCGACCCGGACATGGGCCAAAAGCCCGTCGCGCACCAAGCCCGGGACGACATAGCCGGTGAAGAAAAGATCATAGAACTCGAACATGCCGCCGATCGAAAGCAGTGCTGCCAGACGCCAGATGCTGCGCGTCGCCGGCAGCCGGTCGAGCCGCGCGGCGATGGCGGCACTCGTCTCCCCGGTCATGACGTCCCCCCTCCCCGGCCGCTCGCATGCCGGCCCCCGCCATACTGCGGCGGAAGCCAGGGTTTGGCCAGCCCTGGGGCGCCGGCCCTGGACCTGCTTGGGGGCAGCGCCCCCAGACCCTTATTCCGGATCGGTTTCCAAAGGCATTGCCTTTGGTGGGGTCCAGGGGCAAAGCCCCTGGCCTTACAATTACGTCACGACACTCATTGCTAAACACACCGAGGCGGCTCATCACCCCAGCGGGCGGAAGCGGCCTCGTCCGCTGCCTTCGCCTCGACCCAGGCTTCGCCGCCATCGGCGAAGCTTTCCTTTTTCCAGAACGGGGCTTTGGTCTTCAGCCAGTCGATCAAAAATCCCGTCGCCGCCAGCGCCGCCTCGCGATGGCGGGCGGCGGCGAGGACGAGAACGATGGGCGCGCCGGGCGCAAGGCGGCCGAATCGATGGATGACGGTGCCGCCGAGCAGCGCCCAGCGCGCCTCCGCCTCGGCGGCGATCGCGGCGAGAGCGCGCTCGGTCATCGCCGGATAATGTTCGAGCGTCATCGCGGCGAGCGGTCGGCCATCGACCTCGCCGCGCACCGTGCCGACGAAACAGCCGATGCCGCCGATATCATCGCGCCCGGCAGAGAGAGACGCAAATTCGGCGCCGATGTCGAACGGCGCTTCCTGAACGCTCACGCGAAACATTCAGCCTCCGGTGACCGGGGGAAAAAACGCCACCTCATCGCCCGGGCCGAGCGCCGCCTCAGGCCCGGCGAAACTCTGATTGACCGCCGCCCGCACGGCTTTGCCGGCGGCGAAGGCGCTCGCATAGCCCGGGCCGCGCGCGGCGAGCCAGGCGCTGAGAGCGCCGAGCGTCGCGATCTCGCCCGGCACCTCGATCTCCTCCTCGCCGCGGCCGATGCGCTCGCGCAGCCAGGCGAAATACAGCAGATGAAGCCGGTAACTGGTCATCTATTTCGGGGTCGGGATGGTGCGCACGCTGCCATCCGGCATGATCACGGTGCTGGTGCCATCGCCATTCGGAATGACGATATTGCCGCTCTGCTCGGAAGTCGAGCCACCGCTGATCGGGGGTGGCGCGACCTTGCCCGGTGTCGTTCCTGGCGGCGGCGTGCTCGAGCGGTATTGCTTGATCTCCTGATCCTGCTGGCGTTCGAGATCGGAGAGCGTCGGCTGCGCCTCGACCGGGCCGGGCCAGACATTGCCCGGCTCCGTCGCGAGCGGCGGCTCGCTCACCGGCTCCCCCTCGACGCGGCGGACATTTTCCGCATCCCCGACCGGCAGATGCTCATCGCCGTGAAACCCGTAGGTATCGCCGAGAAAAGTGCCGAAACCGGAGCATCCCGGCAATAGAAGAACGAGGCCGAGCAGCCAGCCGCGCGGACGCGGAAGAAAAAAACCGGGGGAATTGGGCATTGCGGTTCTCGCCGATGTCGGAATGCGTGAAGGGGAAATGTGCTCGCCTCGCGGCCGCTTCTCAAGAAGATTGCGCGAAGATGGGCAGGCCGAGTTCGACCGCCGCGAAGGCAGCGATCGCCTCCGGTGCCGCGAGCGGCAAGACCGGGCGGTCGCAGCCGGGAAGAGGCGCATCGGAGGCGACGGCAAATACGTCCGGCGCCTCCGGCCATAGCGGCGCCTTGCCCAACGCAGGCCGATGGACCTCTATTTTCGGATAGGGCGTGCGTTTGAATCCCTCCACCAGAACGAGATCGACCGGCGAGAGATGGGTGAGAAGGGCCGCGAAATCCATCACCTCCCCGGCATTTTCGTGCAAAAGCGCCCAGCGCGTCTCGCTCGCCACCAGAACCTCGCGCGCGCCCGCGCCGCGATGGCGGAAGCTGTCCTTGCCCGGGCGATCGAGATCGAAGCCGTGATGGGCATGCTTGATGGTCGAGACACTGAGCCCGCGCGCGCAAAACAGCGGCAGGAGCGCCTCGATCAGCGTCGTTTTGCCGCTTCCCGACCAGCCGGTGATGCCAAGCACTTTCACGGCCGCTCGCCGCCGGCCTGGGAAGGCGCATGGGCGGGGGAGGATGGGCCGGGGCCGGCGGCATGGCGCAGCCCGGCGGTGAGATAGTCCCAGCCGGTCAGGAGCGTGAGCACGGCCGCGAGCCAGAGCAGCCCCTCGCCGATCGCCGCGACCGGAACGAAGCCGATGCCGAGCAGGCTCGCCGTGCCGTCGCCGGCGATCAGCGCGCCGAGCGATGCGAGTTGGGCTGCGGTCTTCCACTTGGCGAGCCGCGTCACCGGCAGCCCGACGCGGGTTTCGGCGAGATATTCGCGCAACCCGCTGACCAGGATCTCGCGCAGCATGATGACGATCGCGGGGTAGAGGCCAAAACGGCTCAGGCGATTGGTGCCGACGAGGACCATCAGCGCCGCGCCGACCAGGAGCTTATCGGCGATCGGGTCGAGCATGCGCCCGAAATCCGACATCTGCCGCCAGTGCCGCGCGAGCCAGCCGTCGAAGTAATCGGTGATCGCGGCGGCAGCGAAGAGCAGGGTCGCGGCAAGATCGGCCCAGGGCAGGCGGAGCGCGAGCAGCCCCACCAGCAGCGGGATGGCGGCGATACGCGACAGCGTCAGAAGATTGGGGAGTGCGGTCAGCATGGGACGCTAAGCTAACCCTTCCGCCGCGGCGGGGAAATGTCTTCGAGCCGGGCGCCGGGATTAAAATGCGCATAAAGCCGCCGCGCCGTCTCCCGGTTGACCCCGGGGGCCGCTTCGAGATCGGCGAGACCCGCCTGTTTCACGCCACGCACCGAGCCGAAATGGTTGAGCAGCGCCCGCTTGCGCGCAGCCCCGATGCCGGCGATCTCGTCGAGTTCGCTCCGGATCAGGCGCTTGCCGCGCCCGGCGCGATGGGTGGTGATGGCGAAGCGATGCGCTTCGTCGCGCAAGCGCTGAAGGTAATAGAGCACCGGGTCGCGCGGCGGCAATTGCAGCGGCGGATGGCCGGTGCGGTAAAACCACTCCCGCCCCGCGTCGCGGTCTGGCCCCTTGGCAATCGCGACCACCGGAATGTCGCCAAAGCCGCTTTCTTCCAAAACCGCGCAAGCGCTCGACAACTGCCCGGCACCGCCGTCGATCAGGAGGAGATCGGGGCGCACGGGTGAGACCTCCCCCTCTCGCCTCTCTCCTGGCTGGGCGAGGCGGGCGAAACGCCGCGTCAACATTTCACGCAGCATGGCGAAATCGTCGCCCGGCGCGACCGGGCCACGAATGGCGAATTTACGGTAGGCGGATTTCTCGAACCCTTCCGGCCCGGCGACGATCATCACGCCATAGGGGCTGGTGCCCATGATATGGCTGTTGTCATAGACCTCGATCCGCCGCGGCGGCGCCGGCAGGGCAAAGACACGGGCAACCCCTTCGAGCAGCGCCGCCTGCCCCGCCGCCTCGGCGAGCCTCCGTTCCAGCGCCTCGCGCGCATTGACCCGCGCAAGCTGTAGAACCGCGCGCTTCTCGCCGCGCTGCGGCAGCGAAAGCACGACCTTCCTGCCCGCTTTCAGAGCGAGGGCTTCGGCGATCAGCGCCTGTTCGGGCATCGGATCGCTGAGCAGGATTTGCGGCGGCGGCGGCTTGTCATCGTAAAACTGGGCGATGAAGGCGGCGAGCACGGCCCCCACGTCGTCATGCTGGGCGTGGCTCGGAAAGAAGGCGCGGTTGCCGTTGTTGTGGCCGCCGCGGATGAAAAACACCTGGATCGCGGTCTGGCCGGCGTTCTGAAAGGCGGCGATGATATCAGCGTCGACCAAGGCCACGGGGTTGATCGCGCCATGTCCCTGGGTCTGCGCCAGGCCGCGAATGCGGTCGCGCAGCATCGCCGCGCGCTCGAACTCCAGCGCCGCCGAGGCCGCCTCCATTTCGATGGCGAGATTGTGCTGGATCTGAGCGCCGCCGCCGCCGAGAAACGCCTTCGCCTGCGCAACGAGCGCCGCATAATCCTCGGCGCTGATCCGCCCGACGCAAGGCGCGCTGCAACGCCGGATCTGATGGAGAAGACAAGGCCGGGTGCGATGCGCGAACACCGTATCGGCACAGCTTCGCAGCAAAAATACCCGCTGCAATTCGGTCAGCGTCTGATCCACCGACCAGGCGGAGGCGAACGGCCCCCAATAGCTGCCCGGGCGGGTGCGCGCGCCGCGATGCTTGGCGATCTGGGGGAACGGATGGTCCTCGGTCAGCATCAGCCAGGGATAGGATTTGTCGTCGCGCAGCACGATGTTGTAGCGCGGCTTCAGACGCTTGATCAGCGTCGCTTCGAGAAGCAGCGCCTCGGCTTCGCTGTGGGTGACGATGATTTCGAGCGAAGCGGTCTCGGAGACCATCCGCCGCAGCCGCTCGGGGAGCCGCGCCGCCTGGAGATAGGCCGGAACCCGGCGCCGCAGACTGCGCGCCTTGCCGACATAAAGCGCGTTGCCCTTGCCATCGAGCATGCGATAGACACCGGGCACCTCGGGAAGGGTCGTGATCGCGGCCGCGATCACCGCGGCGCCGCCAGGGCTCGGCACGGAGGATGCGGGTGCGGGCGTGGCGGGTGGAGGGCGTTCGGTCACGAAGCTGGGATAGGCGCTGCCCAGCGTTGGCTCAAGCCCCTGCCCGCCCGCTATGCCTGCTTCCGGAGGTTGTATCGGGCGGAGGCGGACTTTTCCCGGCGTCTTGTGGATAAGTTTGTGGGTGGATACGCCGCGGGCGGCGTGAAATGGCCGGTTTTCGCCGATTCCACCTTTTCCCGCGACGCCCCGCATTTTGACTAAAATTCTGATTTCATACGCGTTTTCAATCGAGGCCGCGTGAGGTTTTGAGCTTCGGGCCGCAGGAGATTGGAAAACCAAACAATTTTATTTCCGGTGGACAATCGCTGCGGCGCACGCGCAACGAGCCCGTGCATCTCGCGCCACCTCTACCCTCGCGCGCAAACGCCCGACGGCAGCCCCCATGCGGCATCCCTAACGCAACAGACCCCGCCATCGTGACATCCCGGCCCACGCCATGCGAGACTGTTTCCTGTCCCGCAGACTCCACCCCTCAGGAATGCCACCCATGCGCTTTACCAACGCCCACGGCCCGAGGCCCCGCCGCGCCGCTCGCCGCCAGGGAAGGTTTTGCCCATGAGCACGGACGATCCGCTCCCGGCGCGCGAGCCGCTCCGCCTTCACGCCCTCAAACGCGGCGACACTTTCGTCGTCTCCGACCCGCTCGGCGATATCCTCGGCGACGGCGACGGGCTGTTCGATGACGATACCAGGCTTCTCTCGCGTTTCCGCCTGCTGCTCGGCGAGACCACGCCCTCGCTGCTCAGCACCGCGATCAGCCATGACAATGTCTTCTTCACCGCCAACATGGCGAACCGGCCGCTGCCGCCGCTCGGCGGGCATTCGCTGCCGGAAGGCGTGATCCACATCGAACGCCGGCGATTCCTGTGGCAGCGGCATCTCCATGAACGCCTGATGTTCACCAATTACGGCCAGACCCCGGCGGTGGTGCCACTGGTTCTGCTGTTCGCCGCCGATTTTCACGACATGTTCGAGGTTCGCGGCAGCCGCCGCGCCGCCCGCGGCGAAATGGCCCCGCCCGATCTCCGCGAGGCGGCGATCTGCTTCGTCTATCGCGGCCTCGATGGCGTAGAACGGCAATCGCTGACCGCTTTCTCCGCGCGGCCGGTGGCACTCTCGGCCGAACGGGCGGAATTCCATATCGATCTCGCCCCTGACGGCAGCAGCGCGCTTTACATCGCGATCGGCCCCGGGGAAGAGCCGGCGCCATCGCCAGAGCGGTTCCGCGCCGCCGCCGCCCAGGCACGCGCGAGCATGTGGCGCGAACGCCGCCGGGCCGCCAGATTGGCGACACCGACCCGGCTCTTCAATGCCTGGATCGACCGCTCGGCCGCCGATCTAGCACTCCTCACCACCGAATTGCCGACCGGCCCCTACCCCTACGCCGGCATCCCGTGGTTCTCGACCACGTTCGGGCGCGATGCCATCATCACGGCGTTGCAGACGCTCTGGCTCGACCCGCGCCTCGCCCAGGGCGTGCTCGCCTTCCTCGCCAAGAACCAGGCGACCGACATTTCGGCTTTTCGCGACGCCGAGCCGGGCAAGATCATGCACGAGGCGCGCAAGGGGGAAATGACCGCGCTCGGTGAATTGCCGTTCGGCCATTACTACGGCGGCGTCGATACCACGCCGCTCTTTCTCATTCTCGCTGGCGCCTATGCCGAGCGGAGCGGCGATCTCGCCTTCATCGCGACGCTCTGGCCGGCCCTTCTCGCCGCCATCGGCTGGATCGAGCGCAGCGCCGATCAGCATCCCGACGGATTCCTCGCCTATGCCCGCGGCGCCGCGAGCGGGCTCGCCAATCAGGGCTGGAAGGATAGCGAGGATTCGGTGTTCCACGCCGATGGCCGCTTTCCCGAGGGGCCGATCGCGCTCGTCGAGGTGCAGGGCTATGTGTTCGCCGCCCTTCGCGCCATGGCCGATCTTGCCGCCCGCCGCGGCGAGATTGCACAGGCGGAGGCCTGGCGCGCGCGGGCGGAGGCGCTGCGCATGGCGGTCGAGGCCAAGTTCTGGATGCCGGATGCGGGGCTTTACGGCATCGCCGTCGATGGCAATGGCGCGCTCTGCCGGGTTCCGGCCTCGAATGCCGGCCAGCTCCTGTTCTCCGGCCTTCCCGCCCCCGAGCGCGCCACCCGCGTCGCCCGCCATCTCCAGGATCCCCGCTTCGACAGCGGCTGGGGCATCCGCACCCTCGCGCGCGGCGCAGCCCGTTTCAACCCGATGTCGTATCACAACGGCTCGGTCTGGCCACACGATACCGCACTCTGCATCGCCGGTCTCGCGCGCTATGGCTTTCAGAGCGCGGTCACGCATTTCACCGCGCAGATGTTCGAAGCGGCGGTTCATTTCGACATGCGGCTCCCTGAACTTTTCTGCGGCTTTCCCCGCGCGCCGGGAGAGGCGCCGATCGCTTATCCGGTCGCCTGCCTGCCGCAGGCCTGGTCGGCGGGGTCGGTGTTCATGCTGCTGCAATCCTGCCTCGGCTTCACCGTCGAGGGATGGCAAAACGACATTCGGCTCGACCGCCCGATGCTGCCCGAGGGGGTCGATTTTCTCCATCTTCGTGGCCTGCCGCTCGGCAAAGACCGGATCGACCTCGTCTTCGAACGCACCGGCACCCAGATCGCCTGCCTCCCGCGCAGCCACAACGGTGCTGCGGTCAGCATCACGCGGCGGGATTAAAGCGCCGGCCTCGGCAATGGCGCGCTCGCAAACGATCGCCGGGCGATGCCTCTCCGGATCAACATGACCCGGAGAGGCTCTCGGCCGCGCGCAGCTTGCGATAGAAAGTCTTCCGGCTGATCGCGAGCCGCCGCGCCGCCTCCGACACATTGCCCCCCGCCTGGGCCAGCGCCTCGCGCACCGCGGCGTGGGAGAGATGGCGGAGGGTGAGGGCAGTTCCGGCAACGCTCGCGCCGGCCGGCGTCTCCGTCCGGCATGGCTGGGGCGCTGAGAGCCGGGGCTCGATATCGGGGCCGAGATGGGCACGTTCGAGACGCGTCTCGTCCTCCTCCATGAGGGCTACGGCCCCGCTCAGGACATTCGCCAATTCGCGAATATTGCCCGGCCAGGCATGGGCGGCGAGGCTCGCGAGTGCCTCGGGCGCGACGTCGATCCTGCGCTCGGGCGCGATGCGGGCGAGAAGTGCTGCGATCAGGGCCGCGAGATCGGTGCGCGCGCGAAGCGGCGGAAGATGAAGGGTGATGCCGGCGAGCCGGTAATAGAGATCGGCACGGAACCGGCCGCAGTCGATCTCAGCCGCGAGCACGCGATGGGTTGCCGAGATCAGCGCGATATCGAGCGGTGCCGGCCGCCCGCCGCCGAGCGGCACGATCTCCCGGTTCTCCAAAACGCGGAGCAGGCGCGCCTGGAGAGCGAGAGGCATGTCGCCGATTTCGTCAAGAAACAGCGTGCCGCCATGCGCTTCGCGGAGCCGGCCGGGATTGCCCTCACGCGCGGCCCCGGTGAAGGCGCCGGGGCGATAGCCGAACAGTTCGGCCTCGATGAGAGATTCGGGGAGTGCGGCACAGTTCAGGGCGACGAAAGCCCCGCCGCGGCGCGGGCCGGAGAGATGGATCGCGCGGGCGAGAACGTCTTTGCCGGTTCCGGATTCGCCTTGCAGCAATAGCGCGACCGGCTTCCCGGCCAGGCGCCGGGCGCGCGTCAGCGCATCACGAAACGCGGCGTCACCGGTATCGAGGGCGGCGAGGGCATCGGCCTCAGGCGCGCGCGTCGGGGCTTTGCGCCGCGCCGGTGGCGGCCCGTGCCATTCGGCATGAAGGCGCCGGCCGGATGCGAGCCGGATTTGAAACGGGCCACCCCCGAGGGGCGCGTATTTTTCAACGGCGTTCGCATCAAGGCCGAGCAGGCGTTCGAGCGGTATCGGGAGTGCGGTGAGATCGAGCCGCGCGAAGGCGGCGCGCGCCGCATGATTGGCGCCGATGATCCGTCCCGCGTCGTCGAGCGCGAGCGCGATCTGCCCGAGGCTCCCGAGCCCCTCGGCGGCGGCGTGCAAATAAAGACGATGGCCGCCGCGATGGCGCGCCGTGAAAATCTGCGCCTCGATCATATGGGCGGAGACGCGCACCAGCGCCTCGGTATGGCGGGATCGCGTCGTCCAGTCGCCGGAAATATCGATGACGCCGAGGCATTGCCCGCGCGGGTCATGCACCGGGGCCGCGGTGCAGGTGAGAAAGCTGTTGCGGTCGAGGAAATGCTCCTCGCCATGCACCGTCACCGGCGCATCCTCGGCGAGCGCCGTGCCGATGGCATTGGTGCCGCGCGCCGCCTCGTGCCAGGAATGGCCCGGTTGCAGGGCGACCCGCGCCGCCTTGTCGAGAAAGGGCGGATCGCCGAGCGCATTGACGACGATGCCGTTGCCGCACGCGAGAATGACGACATTGCCGCCGCCGGCGACCTGGCTGAAAACATGCTCCATCACCGGGCGGGCGTGGGCGAGGAATTGCGCCTCGCGCTCGATGAGGAGGCGAAGCTCGGCCGCGCTGAGCCCATGGAGCCGCACCGGGGCCGAAGGCGCGAGGCCGGAGGCAAGGCTCCGCCGCCAGGATCGTCCGGTCACGCCGCTGATGGCGCCGGCGGGAAGCTCGCCGCGTTCGGCCAATAAGCGCCGGAGGGCGGCGAAGCTCGGCTGTGGCGCGCGGGTCAGGGCCTCCATAATCGTCTCCTTGTGC
>JAKAQU010000055.1 GCA_021819535.1 Pseudomonadota bacterium
CCGATCTCTCCGACGTCCTAGCGTCTCGCGCCCCCGACTTGGGGCGGCGGCGGTGTTGCTGTTGGCGCTCGCCGGCTGCGGGAGTAGCGAAAGCCACGAGGACATCAGCAAGATCCCGGTCGAGCAGCTTTATAACGACGGGCTCGATGCCCTGAATGCCAGCCGCTATACCATCGCCACCAAGAAATTCGACCAGTTGCAGTCGAACTACCCCTATTCCGCCTGGGCGGCGAGCGCGCAACTGATGGACGCCTATGCCCAATATGCGAGCGGCAAATTCACCGATTCGGCGGCGACGCTCGATCGCTTCATCCAGCTCCACCCGACGAGCAAGGACATCGCCTACGCCTATTATCTGCGGGCGCTCGATTTTTATGAGCAGATCGCCGATGTCCAGCGCGATCAGAGGAATACCGAACAAGCGCTCAGCGCCCTCAAGGAGGTGGTCAACCGCTTCCCGGATAGCGCTTATGCGCGCGATGCCCGCTTCAAGATCGATCTCTGCCTCGATCATCTCGCCGGCCACGAGATGTCGATCGGCCGCTGGTACGAGGGGCAGCATCTCTATGCCGCCGCCATCAACCGCTATCAGCGCGTGGTGCAGGATTATCAAATGACCAACATGGCGCCGGAAGCGCTCTATCGGCTGACCGAAATCTACATGCTGATCGGCATGCCCGATCAGGCGAAAAAAACGGCGAGCGTGCTGCAGCACAATTATCCCAACAGCGAATGGTATCGCGATAGCTGGAATCTGCTCGTCGATGACCATCAGGTTTCCGGCAAGCCGGTGGGGCAGGCGGATAATTCCGGCTTCTTCCATCGCGCCTTCGGCTGGATATTCTGACCCGGCGCCGCCTTTCCTCCGGCATGCTGAACGTCCTCTCGATCCGCGACGTCGTGCTGATCGAACGGCTCGACCTCGATTTCGATGCCGGGCTCACCGTTTTGACCGGCGAGACCGGCGCCGGCAAGTCGATCCTGCTCGACAGCCTGGGCCTTGCCCTCGGCGCCCGCGCCGATCCCGGCCTCGTGCGGACGGGAGCCGCGCAGGCGAGTGTCACGGCGATTTTCTCGCCCCCATCCCCCCATCCGGCGCGCGCCGTGCTCGCGGCGCAAGGGATCGAGGCGGGCGCCGAAATCGTGCTCCGCCGCGTGGTTTCGCGTGAGGGGCGCTCGCGCGCCTTCATCGACGACCAGCCGGTGGGGGCCTCCCTCCTTCGCCAGATCGGTGCGCTCCTCGTCGAGGTGCAGGGCCAGCACGAGCAGATCGGGCTCGCCGATCCGGCCTCGCATGCCGCTTTTCTCGATGAATTCGGCTTATCCGGGCCCTTGCGTGCCGCGGTCGGCGAGGCATGGCGGCGCTGGCGTCTCGTGCTCGCCGAGGTCGAGGCGGCACGGGCGGCGCTGGCGGCGGCGGCGCGCGATCGGGAATGGCTCGATCATGCCGAGGCCGAGCTTGCCGCCCTGGCGCCGGAGGCGGATGAGGAGGCGCGTCTCGCCGGCGAGCGTCAGCGCTTGCAGCAGAAGACGCGCGAGGCCGAGGCCCTGGCGGCGGCCCTTGCCGAACTCGTCCCGCGCGAGCGCCGTGCGCCGAGCCCGGCCGCCTCCCTCCGTGCCGCCGCCCGCGCGATCGAGCGCGCCACCCCGCGCCGGGCGCCGGTCGAGGAAAGTGGTGAGGGTGGGGAATTGGCGGGGAGTGAGGCGGCCGTGCAGCGCGGCGCCATCCTTGCCGCGCTCGGCCGTGCCGAGGAGGCGCTGGCGGAAGCGGAGACGCTTCTGGAGGCGGCCCTGGCGGCGCTCGCGATCGACCCGCGCCGGCTGGAAGTGGCGGAGGAGCGGCTGTTCGCGCTCCGTGCCGCCGCGCGCAAATACCAGGTCGCGGTCGCCGAACTCCCGGCATTTCTCGATGATGTGCGCGCCCGCCGCGCGGCACTGGCGGAGGGCACGGCGCGGCTCGATGCGCTTGACGCCGAGGCGGCGGCGGCGCGCGCGGCCTATCGCGATCTCGCCTCTCAGCTTGCGGCGCGCCGTGCCGAGGCGGCGCTGCGGCTCGAGCGGGCGATCGCGCGCGAACTCGCGCCGCTCAAATTCGCCGCGGCGCGCTTTTCGGTCGAGATCATATCGCTCGACGAAGCTTCTTGGGGGGCGGGAGGGACGGAGGCCGTCCGCTTCCTGATCGCAACCAACCCCGGCGAGGCGCCGGGGCCGCTCGGCCGCATCGCCTCGGGCGGCGAGATGTCGCGGCTGATGCTCGCCCTCAAAGTGGTTTTGGCGCGGTTTTCGCCGGTGCCGACACTGATTTTCGATGAGGTCGATGCCGGGATCGGGGGTGCGACGGCGGCCGCGGTCGGCGAGCGCCTGGCCCGCGTCGCCGAGGGGTTGCAGGTTCTGGTGGTGACGCACAGCCCGCAGGTCGCAGCCCGCGGGGCGCGGCATTTGCGGGTCGCGAAAACCCTCGCCCGGGGGCGCGCGAGCACGCGCATCGAGACCCTCGAAGGGCAGGCAAGGCGCGAGGAAATCGCCCGCATGCTGGCCGGCGAGACCATCACCGAGGCGGCCCGCGCCGCCGCCGACGATCTCCTGGGGGCGGCATGACGAAGGGCGCGCGCCCGATCGATGCCCTGTCCCGCGACGAGGCGGCGGCGGAACTCGCGGAACTCGCCGCCGAGATCACCCGCCTCGATCTCGCCTATTACCGCGACGACGCGCCGGAGGTGACGGATGCCGAGTATGACGCGCGCCGCGCCCGCAACGCCGCGATCGAGGCGCGGTTTCCCGATCTCGTCCGGCCCGACAGCCCATCGCGCCGGCTCGGCGCGGCGCCGGCCGCGGGTTTCGCGAAATACCGCCACCGGCAGCCGATGCTCTCGCTCGGCAATGTGTTCCAGGAGGAGGAATTCGGCGAGTTCTGCGCCCGCGTGCGCCGCTTTCTCGGCCTTCCCGAGACGGCTTCGCTCGCCTTCGTCGGCGAGCCGAAAATCGACGGTCTCTCGATCTCGCTCACCTATATCGACGGCGTGCTCACCCATGGCGCGACGAGGGGTGACGGGATCGAGGGCGAGGACGTCAGCGCCAATCTCCGCACGCTCGCGAGCATTCCGGCGCGGCTCGCCGGGGAAGCGCCGGCGCTGATCGAAATCCGCGGCGAGGTGTTCATGACCAAGGGCGATTTTCTCGCCCTCAACGAAGAGCAGGAAGCGCTCGGGCGCAAGCCCTTCGCCAACCCGCGCAACGCCGCCGCGGGCTCGCTCCGCCAGCTCGATCCGACGATCACCGCCGGGCGCAAGCTTTCCTTCTTCGCCTACGCGCTGGGAGAGGCGAGCGCGAGCGTCGCCGACACCCATGCCCGGTATCTCGACCGGCTGCGCGGCTGGGGGTTTGCCGTCAACCCGCTCTCGCGCCGGCTCGCCGGCGAGGGGGAGGTGCTGGCGTTTCAGGCCGAGATGGCGGCACGGCGCGCCGGGCTCGACTATGATATCGATGGTGTCGTCTACAAGATCGACGATCTCGCCTGGCAGCGCCGGCTGGGCTTTGCCGGGCGCGATCCGCGCTGGGCGATCGCGTGGAAATTCCCCGCCGAACGCGCCGAGACGCGGCTCCTCGACATTCGCCTCCAGGTCGGGCGGACCGGCGCGCTGACCCCGGTCGCGCTTTTGCAGCCGGTCAATGTCGGCGGCGTTCTCGTCACCCGCGCGAGCCTGCACAACGAGGACGAGATCGCGCGCAAGGATGTGCGCATCGGCGATACCGTCATCGTCGAGCGCGCCGGCGATGTCATTCCGCAGATCGTCGCCGCGATCGCCGAGCGGCGCCCGGCGGATGCGACGCCTTTCCTGTTTCCCGACCATTGCCCGGTTTGCGGCAGTCTCGCGCTTCGCCCGCCCGACGAGGTGGTGCGGCGCTGCACCGGCGGGCTGATCTGCCCGGCGCAGGCGGTCGAGCGGCTGGTGCATTTCTGCTCGCGGGCCGCGTTCGATATCGAGGGGATGGGGGAAAGGACGGTCGCCGCGTTTTACGCCGACGGGCTGATCCGGGGGCCGGCGGATATTTTCCGCCTTGGCCCGCATGAGGCCGAGATCGCTGCGCGCGAGGGCTGGGGGAAGGTTTCGGCGCGGAAATTGATCGCCGCGATCGAGGCGCGCCGGCGCATCCCGCTCGCCCGCTTCATCTATGCGCTCGGCATCCGCCGCGTCGGCGAGACGATCGCGAAGCTGCTCGCCCGCCATTACGGCGGCATCACCCATTGGCGGGCGGAGATGATCGCGGCCCAGGTCGTGGGCTCGGAGGCGAGGAGTGCGCTCGGCAACATTCTCGGCATCGGCCCCGCGATCGCGGAGGAACTGGTCGATTTTTTCGCCGAGGCGCGCAATCGCGCTATCCTCGATGAACTCGTCGGGCTTTTGGTGATCGAGGACGCCGAACCGGCGGAGAGCGGCTCGGCGATCGCCGGCAAGCTGGTCGTCTTTACCGGCAGCCTCGCCAGCATGACGCGGGCCGAGGCGAAGGCGCGGGCGGAAGCGCTCGGCGCCAGGGTGACGGACAGCGTCTCGCGCCAGACCGATTACGTCGTGCTCGGCGCCGAAGCCGGGTCGAAGGCGCGGCGCGCGGCGGAACTCGGGGTCAAGACGCTGAGCGAGGTGGAATGGCGCGCCCTCGCCGGGCTCGATCCGTAAATCGCCGCAGCCCTCGTGCCGCTGGCGGTCCGATCCCAACGCTCAATTCCCGGGCGTCGGGTGAAGACGCCGACCAAATCAGTGGCGAGTGGCAGGATTCCGACGCTATCTTCCGTCAGACCTGCCACTACGGTGGGGGCGCGGCCGTGGGCGTGGGATTCGCCGCGATCCAGCCCTCGGCACGAAACGCATCGCGGAGCCGGTCGCCCGCGCGGAGCGCGAGACGGTGTGCTTGGAGGGCCACTTCGCGGGTGCGGGCATCGGCGCTGGCGGGTGGCAGATAGGTGAGCGGGAGGCCGGCCGCACCGGTATCCCCAGCCGCGGGTGATGTCACCACCGGAGCATGGACGAGGAAATCCTGCCAGCGGCGTCGCGGTTGCCCGGCGAATTGATAGGATGTCGAAACCCGCGCATCGACCTCGCTCGCCGGGCTGCCGATGCTGAGCGTCGAAAGATCGCTCGGGATCGCCTCGATGATGCTGATGATGCCGCCGGAAATGACGAGGGCGTTGCCAGTGAAGCCGGCCGGCGGACCGGGGCGGGCATCGAAGCCGAGGGCGCGGAGTTCGGCGAGCAGGGTCTCGCGGATCGCGGCCTTTGCTGCTGCGGCGTCGGCGGCGCGGGAGCGGGCGTCACGCGGCATGGCGAGACCTTCCATCACGTAGCTGAACTGGTTGGTATCGACCACGACGGCGGCGGGTGTTGCGTGAAAATCCTCGACATAGAGGCGCTCGGGGCGCGGGAGGCGGGCGGTTGCGGGAAGGCGTGCCCCCGTGCAGCCGGTGAGCGCGAAGCCGGCGGCGGCGAGAAGAATCAGCGATTGGCGCCTCGTGGTCACGAGCCACCCGTGAGCGCAAGGCCGCGCGCGGCGAACGCGACGCCGGCGATCGCGCCCCAGGCGAGGAGGAGGGAGGCGGCGGCAAAGCCCGCATTCCACACCGTGCTCACCCGCCAGGGCGAGACATGGAGCCAGCGCGCGGTGGTAATGGCGCTCGCCGACATCGGGGTCACGGCAACGCCGAGCGCCCAGCCGAGCATGCAGGCGAAGGCGAGGGCGGCCGGGGCGATGCCGAGGGAAGCGGGATCGGGGAGGGCGGCGCCGATGAGGGCGACGACAGCGATCGGGTTGAGCCCGATCTGGCCGGTGAGCATGAGGAGTGGCGGCACCGCGAGCGGCACCGCGAGCGCGGGCAGGCTGCCGAGGAGTGGGGCGAGACCGGCGCGGGGCAGGGCACCGCCAAGGGCCACCCCCATGAAGCCGGAGGCGCCGAGCACCAGCGCCTCGGCGCGGAAGGCGGGGGCGCGGGCGATGAAGCGGAGGCTGCGGCGGGCGAGCCAGGCGGGCAGCGCGGGCAGTGCTGACGCACCAGGGGACACACCAGGGCCGAGACGCGCGATGCCCCGCATCTGCAACGCGATCCAGGCGAGCGCGATCACCGGCACCACCAGCGTGACCGAAGCGATCAGCCCGCCGCCGAGATAGCCATTCGCCGCCTCGGCCGCCAGCATGACGAATGCCACGAGGCCGACGAGGCGCGCATGCACCCCCCAGCCATCGGCGGCCTTGCTTGCCGGCGCCGGCTCCGGCCTGCCCCGCCAGCGCAAGCGGTCCTCGGCCCAGCCAATGGCGAGCATGAGGAGGGCGAAGACGAAGGCGAAGGGCAGTAAAAACCGCATCGGCGCCGTCGGCACCGCCGTCGTCACCACCGCGGTCATGACGTTGAGCGGATTCCAGGTGTTCGTTGCGCAAAAGCCGCGATAGATCGCGAGCATCATGCGCCGTCCGCGAAGCGCCCCCTCGGCCGGCGAAAGAGTGCCGCGCTGGGGGCGATGGACCAGGGCGCCGAGGAGATCGATCGCGCCATAGGAGAGGATGACGCCAAAAAGATGGCCGCCCGCGGTGAGTGCGGCATAGCGCCGCCCCGGCGGCTGGGCGAGGAGATGGCGCCCCGAGCGGCGGAACAGCGGGCTGGTTTCGGCGGCATCGCGGAGGGTCGCGAGGGCGAAATAAAACGCCGCCAAAGCCGCCCCGCGCCGCCATCCGGCGAGAAAGAGGCCGATCGGGGCGGCATGGTGGCGGGCGGCGAGGGCGATGCCGGCAAGGCCTGTTGCGCAGAACGCGACGAAAACGATACGGGCATAGCGGCGCTGACGCGGCCATTCGAGAATGAGGAAGGCGAGCAGCAAAAGCCCTGCTGCGTCACCCGCATGCGGGACAGGCACGATCTCGGCGAGCAGGGTCGCGAGCCAGAGCAGCGCATAAGAGACGCCGCTCGGCGGCAAGCTAGGGCGAGCGGCGGCGAAAAGCGGCGGCCAGGGGCGCGTCATCGCGATCGCGGGCAGGGCCGGGGAAATCGTCCCCGGCCCTGGAGACGCACGCTTTGCGCCCGAAAGATCGCGTTCAGTGCGCGACCCAGCCGCCATCGATCGAAAGCGGCACGCCGGTGATGGTCTTGGCCCCCTCCGAGCAGAGGAAGACGGCGAGGGCGCCGATCTCCTCGGGGGTCGAGAATTGCTGCATCGGCTGGGTTTCGGCGAGCATCGCCTTTTTTTCCTGCTCGACCGTGGTGCCGTTGCTCTTGGCGCGGTCTTCGAGCTGTTTCTCGACGAGGGGCGTCAGCACCCAGCCCGGACAGATGGCATTGGCGGTGACGCCGTTATTGGCCGCCTCGATCGCGACCACCTTGGTCAGGCCGACGATGCCGTGCTTGGCGGCGACATAGGCCGCTTTGTGCGGGCTCGCGACCAGGCCGTGCGCCGAGGCGATGTTGATGATCCGGCCCCAGCCCTTCTGCTTCATGCCGGGGAGCGCCGCGCTGATGGCGTGGAAGGCGGCCGAGAGGTTGATCGCGATGATCGCATCCCATTTCTCGGCCGGAAATTCCTCGACCGGGGCGACGAACTGGATGCCGGCGTTGTTCACCAGGATATCGGCGCCGCCGAGCGTCTTCTGCGCTTCGGCGACCATGCCCCGGATTTCCGCGGGCTTGGTCATGTCGGCGCTGGAAAACGCGGTTTTGACGGAGAACTTGGCCGCCGTCGCGCGCACCAGCGTCTCGATCGCCGCCTTGTCGCCGAGACCGTTGAACATGATCGCCGCCCCCTCGCTCGCGAGGGCGTGGGCGATACCGAGGCCGATCCCGCTGGTCGAGCCGGTGATCAGCGCCACCTTGCCTTTGAGACTCATGCGTAAGGTTCTCCTGAAACTATGATGTGATGGGGTCAGGCGGCGAGATAGTCGTGCAGCACCTTGCCATAGGGCAAGGTGAGATCGGCGATCAGATGACGGCCGTGGAGAATTTTCCGCACCGGCAGATCGCCGACCCGGCAATTGACGTGGGGCACGAGATCGAGCCGCGCCGGCCCGCCCCAGGCGCCCTTCACGGTGATGTCGGTGAGATGATAGCCGATGAGTTCGGCGATGCGCGGCGTGCCGTCGACATGGGGGATGAATTTGAGATTGACGTTGAGCTTCTCCATCCCCGCCTTCACCTCTGCCGGATCGAGCACGAGATCGGGGTATTTATAGGCCATGGTGCCCATGGCGACGCGGATATCGTCGTAATGGAGGGTTCCGGTCAGGGTATCGTGGATGATGCGGAGATCGGGCTGGCCGATTTTTTTCGGAAACCCCCAGATTTCGCGCCCGCCGGAGGTCGGCGCCTCGTCGTCGAGATACATCTGGGCGCTGTAGGTGCAAGGCGTTCCGTTCCAGGTCGCGGCGATGGCGCAGCCGCTTTCCTGATAGCTGCCGAACCCCGAGGAATCCGGCATTTTTATCCACTCGAAAGACACCTGGTTGCCATCCGGCTGCAAGGGCTCGGGGAGGATCGCGCGGATCGCCGCGGGGTCGCTCTCGTAGGTGATGATGAGATATTCGCGGTTGATGAAACGATACGGCCCTTTCGGGTAGCTCGGGCTCGAAAGCGGCATGGAGGCAGCGGCGAGGATTTCATCGCGGGTCATAGCGGCTCCTTCGGTAGGGTTCGCTAGCCATAAAGGGTTTTTGCGGCGCGATAACAGTCGCGGCGGGCGAAAATATGCTCACATTACGGGGAGGGCACATTACGGGGAGGGGGAAATTCCGGGGCCGGGCTTGAAGGCCGCGAGCAGATAATTGATCGCGACATCGGAACTCGCGTAAAAACGCCGGCGGAGCGGGTCGAAGCTCATGCCGGCGAGATCGAAAAGCCCGAGCCCGACCGCGCCGAGCCCGTCCTCGATCTCCGCCGGGGTCAGAAAGCGCCGCCACTCATGCGTGCCCGGCGGCACCCAGCCGAGCAGGTATTCGGCGGCGAATTTGCCGAGCACGAGCGAGCGCCGCGTGCGGTTGAGGGTCGAGAGCACGAGAACCCCGCCCGGGGCGAGCAGGGAGGCGAGTTCGGCGAGAAAGCCGCGCGGCTCGGGGACGTGCTCGATCACCTCGAAGGCGCTGATGGCATCGAACTGAGCGCCTTCCGCGATCAAGGCGGCGAGCGTGCCGGCGCGGTAGTGGAGAGAGAGATCCTGCCCCGCGGCATGGCGTTCGGCGGCGGCGATCACGGCCTCGCCGGCGTCGAGCCCGAGCACGTCGTGGCCGGCGCGGGCGAAGGCCTCGGCGGCGAGCCCGGCGCCGCAGCCGACATCGAGCAGGCGCAGCCGGCGCGCGCCGAGGCGCTCGCGAAACCGCGCGAGCGCCCATTCGGTGCGGACCGGGTTCATCCAGTGCAGCGCCCGCATTGGCCCCGCGGCATCCCACCAATCCGCGGCAAGGGCCGCGAAACGCGCGATCTCCCCTGGCGAGACGTTCTCCGCGCCCGTCGGCGCTTCGTCCTCTGGCTGCATGTTGCCTCTCCTCGGAGAGGGCTTTATGTGATCCCTGCCCGGACGGCAAACCGCCCGAGGGCGAACCGCGTGCCGTCCGCTGCCGAGCGGCCGGCCGTTCCCCGGGGGAGAGATGGCTCGCATCGTCATGAAATTCGGCGGCACCTCGGTCGCCGATATCGCCCGTATCCGGAACGTCGCCGCCCGTGTGCGGCGCGAGGTCGAGGCCGGAAACGAGGTCGCGGTGGTGGTCTCGGCGATGGCCGGCGCGACCAACCAGCTCGTCGCCTGGTGCCAGGAACTCTCGCCCCTCTATGATGCCCGCGAATACGACACCGTGGTTGCGACCGGCGAGCAGGTGACGAGCGGGCTTCTCGCGATCGCCCTCCAGAGCATCGGCGTCGAGGCGCGTTCCTGGCAGGGCTGGCAGATCCCGATCGAGACCGATGACGCCCATGGCAAGGCGCGGATCGACGCGATCGAAGGCGCCGAGCTGATCCGGCGGATGCGCGAGCTGCGCCAGGTCGCGGTGGTCTCGGGGTTCCAGGGGATCGGCCCCGATCATCGCGTGACCACGCTCGGGCGCGGCGGGTCGGATACCTCGGCCGTCGCCCTCGCCGCCGCGGTCGGCGCCGATCGCTGCGATATCTACACCGATGTCGAGGGGGTGTTCACCACCGATCCGAGAATCGTGGCAAAAGCGCGCAAGCTCGATAAGATCACCTATGAGGAGATGCTGGAACTCGCCTCCGTCGGCGCCAAGGTGCTGCAGACGCGGAGTGTCGAGCTGGCGATGAAGGAAAAAGTCCGGGTGCAGGTGCTCTCCAGCTTCACCGAGACGCCCGGCACCCTGGTCGTGGATGAGGACGAAATCGTGGAAAAAGCAATGGTCGCCGGCATCGCCTATTCGCGTGACGAGGCCAAGATCACCGTCCGCCGGGTGCCCGACCGGCCGGGGATCGCGGCGGCGATTTTCGGCCCGCTCGCCGGGTCCGGGATCAATGTCGACATGATCGTGCAAAACCTCGCCGCCGACGGCACCACCGACATGACCTTCACCCTCGCCAAGACCGATCTGCCGCGCGCCGAGGCGACGCTCGCCGGCATCAAGGACGCGATCGGCTATGCCGAGATCACCGCCGATGCCAATGTCGCCAAGATCAGCGTCGTCGGGGTCGGGATGCGGAGCCATGCCGGCGTCGCCAGCACCATGTTCCGCACGCTCGCCGAGAAGGGGATCAACATCCAGGTGATTTCGACGAGCGAGATCAAAGTCAGCGTCCTGATCGCGGCCGAATACATCGAGCTTGCGGTGCGCGCGCTCCATACCGCCTATGGTCTCGATGCCGCCTGACATCACCCAATCCGAACCCGCCTCCCTCGCCGCGGCGGCGCTCGCGCGGCTCTTCGCCCGTGGCGCCGCGTTTCTCGGCTCGCGCGTGCCCATTCTCGGCGGCGCGATGAGCTGGGTCAGCGAGCGCCATCTCGTCGCCGCGATCTCCAATGCCGGCGGTTTCGGCGTCATTGCCTGCGGCGCGATGGGGCCGGCGCTGCTCGCGGCCGAGATCGAGGGCACGAAGGCGCTCACCGACAAGCCGTTCGGCGTCAATCTCATCACCATGCATCCCGAGCTCGAAGCGCTGATCGCGGTGACGCTCAAAGCCGGGGTCAGGCATATCGTGCTCGCCGGCGGCCTCCCGCCGGGAAGCGCGATCCGCGAGGTCAAGGCGGGGGGGGCGAAGCTGATCTGTTTCGCGCCCGCTCTGGCGCTCGCGCGGCGGCTGGTGCGGCTCGGGGCGGATGCGCTGGTGATCGAGGGGTCGGAGGCCGGCGGCCATATCGGCCCGGTTTCGCTCACCGTGCTGGCGCAGGAGATCCTGCCGCATATCGACGAGGTGCCGGTGTTCGTCGCCGGCGGGATCGGCCGCGGCGAGGCCATTCTCGCCTATCTCGAAATGGGCGCGGCCGGGGCGCAGCTCGGCACCCGCTTCGTCGCCAGCACCGAATCGATCGCCCATCCCCGCTTCAAGGAGGCCTTCGAGATC
>JAKAQU010000056.1 GCA_021819535.1 Pseudomonadota bacterium
ATCTTGCCGAGACGCCGCAGGGGCGCGGCCTGCTGGCCGCCGCCTGGCGCACCCAGGAGATGCAGACCTGCGCCAATTACGCGCTCGATCCCCGTGTCGCTCTCTGGCGCGCGCCGATGCTCACGGTCGGGGTGCGGAGTGCCGCGTTTCTCCCGGTGCAGGATCGGCATGGCCGGCCGGTCTTCGTGCTCGTTCTGTTGGGCGCCTATCCGCGGCAATTCGAGTCCGTCTGGATGCGCCAATTCTGCACCGGCATCCAGCAGCGCCTGAGCCTCCTCTGGCAGCAGACCGAGGCCGGCGCAAACGAGGTCATCCCCGAATTCGTCGCCGAACGCTGGCGCGCCCACCTCTTTTCCGGCGGATTGCAGATGCATTATCAGCCGGTCATCAATCTCGCGACCGGCAAACCCTACCAGGTCGAGGCCCTGGCGCGGCTGGTGTTGGAGGATGGCCGCGTTTTGCTGCCCGGGCAGTTCCTGCCGGCACTCGGCGAGAGCGAACTCGATCTTCTGTTCCGCCTCGGCCTCGCTCAGGCTTTGCGGCAAATTCGCGATTGGCAGGAGGCGGGATTATCGCTCGACCTCAGCGTCAATCTGCCGCCGACGACGTTGTTGCGCCCGGAATGCGCGCTCTGGGTCGAAGAGGCGCTGGCCGAAGCCGGGGTCGCGGCCAAGCGGCTCTGCCTCGAAATCATGGAAACCGGCCATCTCGATCGTGAGGCCGCGATGCGCGATGCAACCCTCGGGCGGCTCGCAGCGCTCGGCACACGCATCGCGATGGATGATCTCGGCGCCGGCTACAGCTCGCTTCAGCGTCTGCGGCAATTGCCGTTCCATACCGTCAAGATCGACCAGAGCCTGGTGCGCGACGTGCGGCAAGATCCGATCCGCGTGCTCGGCTTCATCGGCGCCCTCGCGAAGCTCGGGCGCGATCTCGAACTCGACGTCATCATCGAGGGTCTGGAGAGTGACGAACTGATCGAGGCCGCCGCCATTCTGCGCGCCCAGGCAGGGCAGGGTTTCGCCTTGGCACGGCCGATGCCGGGATCCGCTTTTCCGGCATGGATAGAGAATTTCCACCTCCGCATCGACCGCACCGCGCCGCGCACCGTGCTCGGCGCGCTCGCCGCGCAATGGCGCTTCACGCATGGCGGCGGCCACGTCATGATCTCCGCCGAACGCTGCGCCGTCGGCCGTTTCATCGCAGCCCAGGGTCTGATCGGCAGCGACCTCGATAGGCTGCACCGGATGCAGCACGAAATCGGCGCGCAAGAGGGGCTGCACAGCGCGCGCTATCGGGAACTCGCGGCGGAAGTGCAGAAAAAATTGGTCGAAATGCTCGCGACACCCGAGAGCAACTCCCGATCTGATGATCCCATCAGGTCGGACCGTGCTCCAGAGCGTGATCGCTAACGTTGCCGGCGCAGGAGAAAGACCGCCTGTTCGCCGAACAGATTGGCAAGCCACGGCGCCCGCCGCCAGGGCGCCCGCCGCCCGGAATCGTCAGCGGCGAGCCAGCGCTCGACGGCATATCCCTCCCTCGCGCATAACTCGAAAAAATCCCTGATCGTGCAGGGATGGATATTGGGCGTCTCATACCACATCCGATCCCAGGTCGGGGTCATCGGCATTCGCCCGCGCGCGAGCAATTGCCAGCGCACCCGCCAGTGGCCGAAATTGGGAAAGCTCACCACCGCGCGCGCGCCGATCCGGAGCATCTGGCGCAACACCTCGCGCGGCCGGCCAACCGCCTGCAGCGTGCGCGACAGCACGACATAGTCGAACGCACCGTCGGGATAATGGGCAAGGTCGCTATCGGCGTCGCCCTGCATCACCGGCAGCCCATGCGCAACCGCCTGCGTCACCTGCTTCATGTCGATTTCGATACCACGCGCGTCACACGCCTTGGTGTGAAAGAGATGCGTGATGAGGGCGCCGTCGCCACAGCCGATGTCGAGCACCCGTGTCTTCGGCGCGATCATGCCGGCGATCAGTTCGAGATCGACGCGCATGTTTTTCGCAACGTAGCGCACCGGCACCGGCGGCTCGGCAAGGGTCATGGCGCCCCCGCCGATGAAAGCCCCGCATGCTGGGCGCAACCATCGAGAAAGCCGCGGAGCGTGCGGTGAAAATCCGGCTCGTCGAGAAGAAAGGCATCATGGCCCTTGTCGGTTTCGATCTCGACGAAGCTGACATTGGCGGCGACGCGGTTGAGGGCGCGCACGATGGCGCGGCTCTCGCTGGTCGGGAACAGCCAGTCGGAGCTGAACGAGACGAGACAGAAGCGCGTTTTCGTGCCGGCGAAAGCGGCTGCGACCTCGCCACCATGATCTGCGGCGAGGTCGAAATAATCCATCGCCCGGGTGATCGCGAGATAGGCATTGGCATCGAAGCGGCGCACGAAGCTCGACCCCTGATGCTGAAGATAGCTCTCGACCTCGAACACATCGGAATAGGGGCCGAGCACTGAGGCGGCGCGAAGACGACGGCCGAATTTGCGGGTCAGCGCCTGCTCGCTGAGATAGGTGATGTGCGCGACCATGCGCGCAACCGCGAGCCCGCGCGCCGGGATGCGCCCCTCCCGCCAATAGCGCCCGCCCGCCCAGTCGGGATCGGCGAAGATCGCCTGACGGCCGACCTCGTTGAAGGCGATGTTCTGCGCCGAATGATAGGCGGCCGTCGCGATCGGAATGGCGGCGAAGACCCGCTCAGGGTAGGTTGCCGCCCATTCCAGCACCTGCATGCCGCCCATCGAGCCGCCGATCACCGCGAACAGCCGCTCGATGCCGAGATGGGCGATCAGGCGGGCTTGCGCGCGCACCATGTCGCGGATGGTGATCGGCGGGAAATCGGTGCCCCAGAGTTCGGCGGTATCCTCGTCGCGCGGGCTGCGCGGCCCGCTCGATCCCATGCAGCCGCCGAGCACATTGGCGCAGACGACGAAATAGCGCTCGGTATCGACCGGCTTCCCTGGCCCGACCAGCATCTCCCACCAGCCGGGCTTGCCGGTCAGGGGGTGCGGCTCGGCGACGTATTGATCGCCGGTCAGCGCATGGCAGACCAGAATGGCGTTGTCGCGCGACGGGTGCAGCGTGCCGTAGGTGCGATAGGCGACGACGAGACGCGGCAGATGGGCGCCGCCATCGAGGGTCAGCCCGTCCTCGAACACGACGTGCTGATGAGCGATCGCGAGCGGGTTCAGAACCTGTTCCATCTCGCCCCTGTGCATAATCGTGCGCCCTTCGCGCCGCAACTCTCTGCCCAAGGGGTATTTGCGGGGGCGAAGGGTTCGGCTATCAGAGGTCGAAAGCATCTGCCCGGAAACATGTCCAGCACCGAATCACGCCCCGACGCCGCCCAACCCGCAAACCCGGGCCTTGCCGCTCGCGCGCCGCATCTCGATGCGCTCCGGGCCGAGCTCGACGCCATCGATGATGCGCTGCTCGCCACCCTGCAACGCCGCGCCGCCGTGGTCGCTGAGGTGGCGGCGCTGAAAAATGGCGGCATCGCGCTCCGCCCCGGGCGGGAAGCGGCGATTTTGCGCCGGCTTTTGCGGCAAAACACCAACTCCCCGCTGCCACGCCAGGCGGTGGTGCGCATCTGGCGCGAAATCCTGGCCGGTTCGATCGCGCAGCAGGGCCAATTTACCGTGGCCGTCTGCGAGGCGACCGCCGGCCAGACGGGGGCGATCGGCCTCCTCGCGCGCGAGCATTTCGGGGCCCTGGTGCCACTTCGTCTCCATCGCAGCCCGGCGCAAGCACTCGGCGATGTCGCGGCCGGGGATGCCGGGGCGGCGGTGCTGCCGCTGCCCGAGGAGGAGGCTTCGGGCGCGCCATGGTGGACCCTCTTTCTCCATCAGGACGGCATGGCGCCGGCGCGCACCGATCATGGCGCAGAGCGCGGGCGGGTCCACATCGTTGCCCGCTTGCCGTTCTGGACACCGCGCCCGGACACGGCGCCGCATGCCGCGGCCTTCGTCGCCGCCGCCATCCCCCCCGACCCAAGCGGCGCCGACCGCACCCTGTTCGGCCTCGAATTCCCCGCCGAGACGAGCCGCACCCGCCTCGCCGGCCAGATCGCCGCCGCTGGGCTCACCGCCGGCAGCATTCTCTTGCGCCGCGAGGCCGACCAGAAGACGGCCTGGGCGCTGGTCGATCTCGCCGGCTTCATCGTCGAGGACGACCCGCGCCTGGCCACGATCGAAGGGCTGTTGCGCCCGGCGGCGCGGCTCGGCGCCTATGCCGAATGTTGGGAGGATAGCGTGTCATGACCTTGGGCCCCCGTCCGCGCCCCGAAATCCTCACCATTTCGCCCTATATCGGCGGTGAATCCCACGTCCCCGGCGCCAACCGGGTGCTCAAGCTCTCCTCCAACGAGGGCGCGTTCGGTGTGCCCCCCGCGGCGGAGGCCGCTTATGCCCGGCTCGCACCCGAGATTTTCCGCTATCCCGACGGTAGCGCCTCCGACCTCCGCGCCGCCATCGGCGCCCGTTTCGGGCTCGATCCGACGCGCATCGTGTGCGGCAATGGCTCGGATGATCTGATCTACCAACTCGCCCTCTCCTATGGCGGGGCCGGCACCGAGCTGATCATGACCCGGCACGGATTTTCGATGTATGCGATCGCCGGGCGCTATGCCGGGATGCGCGTCGTCAAGGTTCCCGAGCGCAACCTCACCGCCGATGTCGATGCCATTCTCGCCGCCGTCTCGCCGGCGACACGGCTCGTCACGCTCGCCAATCCCAACAACCCGACCGGGAGCCTGCTCAGCACGCGCGAAATCGCCCGGCTTCGTAGCGGTTTGCCCGCCGAAGTGCTGCTGCTGCTCGATGCCGCCTATGCCGAATACGTCACCCGCGCCGATTACGAGCCGGGGGCGGCCTTCGTCGATGCCGGTGACAATGTCGTGATGACGCGGACATTTTCGAAAATCTTCGGCCTCGGCGGGCTCCGGCTCGGCTGGGCTTATGCGCCGCCTGCGGTGATCGACGTCATGAACCGGGTGCGCAACCCCTTCAACACCAACGCAGCAGCACAGGCCGCAGCGATCGCGGCACTCGCCGAGCCCGGCTGGGTCGAGAAGAGCCGCGCGCACAACACGCTCTGGCGCCAGCGCCTGGGGGATGCCTTGCGCGCGCTCGGCATCACGGTTTGGCCGAGCGAGGGCAATTTCCTGCTCGTCGATTTCGCCGAACCCGCGCGCGCCAGCGCCGCCCATGACCATCTGCGTAGCCATGGCATCATCGTCCGCCCGATGGGCGGCTATGATTTGCCGCAATGTCTCCGCATCACCATCGGCACGGCGGAAGAATGCGAGGCGGTGGCGACATCGCTCGGCGAATTCGTGGCCCGAGGGGCGGTCCAACCGGGAACGGTCCAAGAGGCGCATGGCTGAGCCGGTTTTTGCCCGTCTCGCGCTGATCGGCGTCGGGCTGATCGGCAGTTCGATCGCGCGGCGCGCCCGGGCCACGGGCGATCTCGCCGGCGAAATCGTCGCCTGCGCCAAAACGCCGGCGACACGCGAGCGCATTCGCGAACTCGGCCTCGCCGATCGTATCGCGGCGGACCCGAAAGCCGCGGTCGAAGGTGCCGATGGCGTCATCCTCTGCGCCCCGGTCGGCACCTATGCCGAAATCGCCGCGGCGATCGCCCCGCACCTCGCGCCGGGCGCGATCGTGAGCGATGTCGGCTCGACCAAGCAATCGGTGATCCGCGATATCGCCCCGCATCTTCCGCCCAAGGTTCACTTCGTCCCTGCCCACCCGCTCGCCGGCACCGAGCATTCCGGCCCCGATGCCGGGTTCGCGACGCTGTTCGAGGGGCGCTGGACCATCCTCACCCCACCCGAGGGCAGCGATCCGGCCGCCGTCGCACGGGTCGGCGAATTCTGGCGCCGCTGCGGGGCGATGGTGGAGACGATGGAGGCCGGGCATCACGACCGCGTGCTCGCGATCGTGAGCCATTTGCCGCATCTCATCGCTTTTACGATTTGCGGCACCGCCGATGACCTCGCCGACGAGAGCCGGAGCCAGGTGCTGAAATTCGCCGCCAGCGGCTTTCGCGACTTCACCCGCATCGCCGCCTCCGACCCGGTGATGTGGCGTGACGTGTTCATCAACAACCGCGAGGCGCTGCTCGAGATGCTCGCCCGCTTCATGGAGGACGCGCAAGCGATGGCGCGCGCCGTGCGCTGGGCCGATGGCGCCTATATCGAGGACAAGGTCAAGCGCGGCCGCAAGATCCGCCAGAGCCTGATCGATCTCAATCAGGCGTGAGCGCGGCCATCGCCGGCGGATGCAGCGCGCGATCGAAGGACGGGGCGTCGAGCGCGTTCTGGGTGATGGTGGCGAGAAAGCCGAGCGCCAGAGTTTGCGCCTGCGCGGCGATCGGTTTCGCCGCATCGATCCGCGCAGCCTCGGTATCGAGAAGCCGCTGGCGGTCGCGCTGGCGGCCGGAGGCGAGGTCGTAGAGAACAAGGTCGATATCGGCGAGCGCCGAAAGATCGGTCACCGCGATGACCTCGAAGCGATGGATCTCAAGGCGCAACCCCAGCGTCGGCGGGGTATCGAGGGCGAGTTCGCCGCGTTTTTCCAGCCCCGCGGTGAAGCGCTGCTGCACCAGCCGCGCGATCGGATAGCGTGAGGTCAGGGTTTGGCGAAAGCTGCCATCGGTGCCGCGCACCTCGCCGAGCCAGTTTGGCTCCGCGCGCCTCCGGTCGAGCACTTGCGGCAGGCCGATGACGGCGGGGGGAGAGGGCGGTGGCGCCGCGCAGGCGGCGATAAGCAGCGGCAGCAGCAAAATCCCCCGCCGCGGGCAGAGACGGAGATGGTCGCCGTCAAGCGGCGCGGAGGGCGCTCGGCAAGCCGGCAATGGCCTGGTCCACGAGCGCGAGCGCAGCCTCCTGGCTGAGATCACGGGCGATCACGTCGCGCGCGGCGGCGATGGCGACGTCGGTGGTGGCACGGCGCAATTCCGCGAGCGCTGCCTTCTCCGCCGCCGCAATGCGCTGATGCGCCATTTCCTCGCGGCGCTTGGCACTCGCCTCGGCCTCGTCGCGGACGGCCTGGGCGAGGCGGGCGGCCTCGATTTCGGCTTTTTCGAGCAGATTGGTCGCCTCGGCGAGCGCGCTCTCACGCCGCTTTTTCGCATCGCGTAGCATGTCTTCCGCCTCGCGCCTGAGCCGCGCCGCTTCTTCGAGATCGCGCTGGATGGTCGCGGTGCGGGCATCGAGCATCGCCGTCAGGGCGGCGAACAGGCGCTTGCCGAACACCCCGAAAAAAATGACGAAAGCGACCGCAACCCAAAACGTCGGGCGTTCCCAGAGAATGCCGTTCAGCGCTTCCCATTCCATCGCAAGCCTCCTTTCTCAGCCCGCCGCCTGCGCGGCGAGCGCCTGCTCAACCGCTGCCGAAACCATGTCCGTCTCGGGTGCCCGCCCGGTGAGACGCGCGATCAAGGCGGCGGCGGTTTCGTGCGCCGCGTCGCGGAGAGCGCCCATCGCCGCTCGTTCGGCCGCGGCGATGCGGGTCTCGGCGGCAGCGAGTTCGGCCTTGAGCCGGGCATCGAGCACGCCAGCATGAGAGAGCGCCTCGGTTTTCGCCCGTTCGGTCGCGCTGGCGATGGCGGCTTGCGCCTCGTCATGGGCATGGCGCGCAGCGGCCTCCAGTTCGGCGATGGCCTCGTCGGCGGCACGCTTGGCGGCGCGGGCGGCGTCGAGATCGCCGCCGATGCGCCGGGCGCGCTCCTCCAACACCGAGGCGACCCGTGGCAGCCCCCATTGGGCAAGCAACAGATAGAGGGCAAAGAAAATGAGGGCGAGCCACACCACCTGGCTGACCAGCAATTTGTCAGCGAAATCGAGCTGCGGCATGCCCCCTTTCTTACCCTCGGCGAGGGCGAGCGTGGGAACGGCGAAGAAAAACGGCACCAGCAAGGTGGCGAGGCGGCGCGGCATCGTGGCTCCCTCATATCCGCCGCCGGCGCGTCTATGGCCGGCGGTGAGAATGGCGGCGAACCCGTTTCGGGGTCAGGCGAACAGGATGAGGAAGGCGATGAGCAGCGCGAACAGCGCCACCGCCTCCGTCAGCGCGAAGCCGAGAATGCCAATGCCGAACACCTGGTCGCGCGAGGCCGGGTTGCGGGCGATGCTGTTGACCAGGGAAGAGAAGATGTTGCCGATGCCGACGCCGACCCCGGCGAGGGCGATCACGGCAATACCGGCCCCGAGGGCCTTGGCGGCGTTGACGTCCATGGATGTTGGTCCTTTCGTTATCGAAGAGAGTTGCGAGAGAGAGCAGGCTCAGTGCAGATGCACCGCGTCGTGCAGATAGATGCAGGTGAGGATGGCGAACACATAGGCTTGCAGGAACGCGACCAGAAGCTCGAAACCCATCAGCGCGACATTGAGGACGAGCGGGCCGAGCGCCATCGCATAGCCGAGGGCCCCGAGCGCGCCGGCGAGCATGAGCATGAAGCTCGCGAACACCTCGAACATAACGTGTCCCGCCGTCATGTTGGCGAAGAGACGAATGGAGAGTGACACCGGGCGCGAGAGGTAAGAGAGGATCTCGATCGGGATGATCAGCGGCGCGAGCAGCTTGGGCGCGCCGGCGGGGAAGAAATAGGTGAAGAAATGAAGCCCGTGGATGCGAAGGGCGACCAAGGTGACCAAAACGATGACCAGGATCGCAAGCGCCCCCGTCACCATCAAATGGCTGGTAAAGGTGAAGAAATAAGGGAACAAGCCGAGCAGATTACCCATCAGGATGAAGGTAAAAAGGGTGAAGATGAAGGGAAAAAACCGCTTTCCCTCCTCGCCGATTTGATCGAGGCACATATTGTAGATGAACTCGTAGAAATATTCGGCCAAGGCCTGCAGCCGACCGGGCACGATGGCGCGCGGCTTCATGCCGAAATAGAGCAGCCCCAGGATCAAGGCGCCGGCAATCAGCATGATTTCATTGGAATTGGTGAAATTGACCGCGCCGCCGACCTCGCCCAAGCCGTGGCCGAGGCGGAACTGCCCGAGTGCGTCGATCGCCGAACCTTCTGCCGCCAAGACTATCATCCCCTTCCAAAACCGGCAGCGTGCCGGATTTCGTATCCCCGCGCCACCCTCAGAGCGCCGCCCGATCTGATGCCAATCAGACCGGAGGTTGCTCTAGCGCCGGCCGCGCGCCGCGCGTGGCCCGACCAGACGCCAGACATTCAGCATCCCGGCCGCCCCGCCGAGCAGCACGAACGCCGCGAGAAACAGCGGCCTCGTGTGCAGCCAGCGATCCAGCCCATACCCGATGGCGACCGCGACCGCGAGCGCCGAAGCCAATTCCACACCAACCCGCAGCCCGAGAGCGAGGGCATTGGCCGGCACCTCCGCCGGCCCCGAAGATGTCTCCGGCCGGTCGAGCCCCTGGCGGCTGCGCGCCGCGGCCAGCCGCGTCTCGAATGACGCGGCCCCGCGCCCACCATCACCGCCGGCCCGATCTTCGCCCATCGACACCTCCCTTCGGGTGGTTCCACCAGAAGGCAGGCGCTTGCTAGAGGCAGGGGACGGGCTAGTCAAGAATGCTTGATGTCCGACTTGCGCGCGCGCGCCGTCTTTCGCACCATCGCCCGACGAAAAGGAGGAATTCATGGCCGGAATGGTGCTCTACTCGGAAGCCCTCTACCCCGACGACGCGGTGGAACGCGGCATTTTCGGCCCCGATCTCGGGGTTCGGTTCGCCGATGCGGCGAGCGTTGCCGATATTCCCGAGGCTTTGGCCGCCGAGGCCGAGGGGCTGATGATTTTCCGCCATTTCCTGCCGGGACACGAACTCGCCCGCTTCCCGCGGCTCCGCGCCGTGGTGCGCATGGGGGTGGGCTACGACCGGCTCGACCGTGCCGCCTGCGCGGCACGTGGCATTCTCGTCTGCAACGTCCCCGATTATGGCACGACCGAGGTCGCCGATCACGCGATCGCCCTCGCCCTCGCGCTCCGCCGCGGCCTGTTGCTGCATCATGCAGCGCAGCGCGCAACACCCCCCGCCGCCTGGCGCTATCTCGATCATCCGCTGATCCGGCGGAACGACACCCTCGGCTTCGGCATTCTCGGCCTCGGCCGCATCGGCACCGCGGTGGCCCTCCGCGCCAAGGCGTTCGGCGCCCGTGTCATCGCCTATGACCCTTACCAGCCCAATGGCACCGAGCGCGCGCTCGGCATCGATCGTGCGCGAAGCCTCGATGACTTGCTCGCCAGCGTCGACACGCTCTCGATCCACGCGCCGCTGACGGCGGAGACGCGGGGCATGCTCGGGGCGCGCGCGTTGGCGCTGCTGCCGGCGGGGGCGGTGGTGATCAACACTGCGCGCGGGCCAATCCTCGATGTCGAGGCGCTGGCCGAGGCAATGCGCGCCGGCCATATCGCCGGCGCCGGGCTCGACGTGCTCCCCGTCGAGCCGCCGGGCGACCCCGTGCCGACGCTTCTCGCCGCCTATCGCGCGCGCGAGGCCTGGGTCGAGGGGCGCCTCATCATCACGCCGCATTCGGCCTTCCACACGCCCGAGGCATGGCGGGACATCCGCGTCAAATCCGCCGAAACCATGCGCGCAGCCCTCCTCGGCCCGCGCCCGCAAAACGTCATCACACCGGAGATGTTCTGAGCCTTTCCATTGGCCGGTCAGGATTTTGCCGGACGTTACGGGCAAGATTTCGCTTCCCATCCGGTCTGGTTTGTGATTTCGTGGCGTCTGTGTTGGTTTTTGCCTCGGCGGTTCGTGTTGCGGGCCGCGGGGGCTTGGTTTTGCGCCCGTTCATGACGACCATGCTCCGGCAACAACGTCAATCAAGAAAAATTTCCGGGAGGATAGTAATATGTCTCTACTCAATGCGCTGACGATTGCCATCGGCGTTCTCGCCGCGATCGCGACCTGGCTGTTTCTTGGCCCGTTGGGCGGCGTCCTCCAGATCTGGGTGGCGTTCGTCGCCTGGGGTTGCTTCTATCACTGCGGCGGCCAGGAAGCCGGTCTCAAGAACACTATTCTCGGCATGATTTTCGGTGCCGCGGTTGGCTGGATCTCGATGCTGGTGCTGGTTTTCGTGCCGCTCGGGGCGGCTTTGGGGCTGCCGATCTGGGCCGGCATCGTGGTCGGCATCGGCGTTGCCGTTCTGGTGATCGCCGCACGCTGCCCGCATTTCAGCGTAATTCCCGCCAATGTCTATGGCTTCGCCACCTTCGCGGGCTACGCGCTGCTCACCAATCAGGTGTCGCCGGGCGGCCTCCTCGGACCCTCGCTCGCCAATCCGTTGATCAATACCGCCCTCTCGGCGGCGATCGGGGCGATATTCGGCTATCTGTCACAAAAACTCGGCCTCGCGATGGCGGGAACGCAAGCCGCCCCGGCGGCGCCGGCTTCCACCCCGAGCGGCCCGCGGATGCCGATCACCAAGGTTTCGGTCGGCGAATCGCTGGTCGGCGACGGCAACGAGGTTGCGCATATCGATTTGATCATCGGCCCGCGCGGGAGTGCGGCGGAGACGGCGTTCTG
>JAKAQU010000057.1 GCA_021819535.1 Pseudomonadota bacterium
GGGCGCGGGACGGGGCCGAGGGGCTGCGGCTGATCGCGGCGCGAGCGCCCGATCTCGTGCTGCTCGATCTCGGGCTTCCCGATCTCGACGGAGAGGAGGTGCTGCGGCGGCTCCGCGCCTTCAGCGGGGTGCCGGTGATCGTGATTTCGGCACGCGGACGGGAAGCCGAAAAAATCGCGGCCCTCGATGCCGGTGCCGATGATTATGTCGAAAAACCCTTCGCGCTCGGCGAATTGCTGGCCCGGATGCGAGCGGCATTGCGGCGGGCGGCGGCGGGCGAGGCGCTGGAGACGGCGACGATCATCCGCGCCGGCGGCATCGAAATCGACCTCGCCCGCCACGAGGTGCGGCGCGACGGCGCACCGATCGCGCTCACGCGGCGGGAATTCGCCCTCCTCGCCCTCCTCGCCCGCCATCCCGGCCGGGTGATGACCCATCGCCAGATGCTGACGACCCTCTGGGGCCCGGCGCATGCCGAGGATATCGCCTATCTTCGGGTTTCGGTCTGGCAGTTGCGGCGGAAACTCGGGGCCGGCGCGGCGCGGCTTTTGGTCAACGAGCCCGGTATCGGCTATCGGCTTCGCGACGACGAGGATTGAGCAGGTTATGTGCAGAGAGGTGAGCAGGTTATGTGCAGAGAGGAAGGAGCACAGGAGATGGCCTACGAGGAATTCATCGGCCGCCGCGAGGAAAGCGAGGATCAGGTCGCGAAAGCCGCCATCGCCGGGCTCGCCGCGACCCTCGATCTCGCCCCCGAGAGCGCGGCCCCTGGCGGATTTCTGCCCCCGCTCTGGCACTGGATGCTGTTTCAGACCTGGGTTCCGGCCTCGGCCCTTGGGCCGGACGGGCATCCGCGGCGCGGCGGCTTTCTGCCGCCGATCCATGAACTGACACGGCGGATGTGGGCCGGCGGGCGGGTGCGTCTCCTCGCCCCGCTCGCCGCCGGCACGGCCGTCCGGCGGCGCAGCGAAATTCTCGCCATTCGCGAGAAGAGCGGCGGCTCCGGGCGGCTGGTCTTCGTCACCGTCCGCCACGTCATCGAGGGCGAAGACGGCCCGGCGATCGAGGAGGAGCAGGACATTGTCTATCGCGGCACCGAGGGTAGCGCGGTGCGCGCCGCCAGCGCCGAGCCGCCGCCGCCGGCCGGCGCCTTCACGCGCACCGTGACGCCCGACGCGGTGATGCTGTTCCGCTATTCGGCGCTGACCGGCAACGGCCATCGCATCCATTACGATCTCGACTATGTGACGCGGGTCGAGGGCTATCCCGGCCTCGTCGTGCATGGGCCGCTGCAAGCGACCCTTCTTGCCGATCTCCTCCGCCGCCACATGCCGGAAGGCGCGCGTCTCGCCGCGATCAGCTTCCGCGGCCAGCGCCCGGCCTTTCACGACCGCCCTCTCACCCTCGTCGGCTGGCCGGAGGGCGGGCGCTACCACCTCGAATCCCGCGATCCGGAAGGGGCATGCTGTATGCGCGCCGAGGCGGAATTGGCATGAAGGGATGTGATAGGAAGATGGCGCATGGCAAGGTCGGAAAATCCGTGTAGATTGTCAGGGTAAGGAGACCTCATGGCGTTTTTGACCGAACCCGAGCCGCGGCGCGGCACAGCGCTGGCGGTTTTGCCCGGCGTCCGCCGTATCGTTGCCGCCAATCCTGGGCCGATGACCTATCACGGCACCAATACCTACCTGATCGAGACGCCGGACGGGCTCATTCTGCTCGATCCCGGCCCCGATGACGACGCCCATGTCGCGGCCCTGCTCGCGGCGAGCGGGGGGAAGCTGGCAATGATCCTGCTCAGCCACACCCATATCGACCATATCGGCGCGCTCGCGGCACTGCGGGCGGCGACAGGGGCCCCGGTCGCGGCCTACAAGACCAGCCCGCATCCCGATTTCTCGCCCGATATTCCGCTCGATGACGGTGATGCGGTCGCCGGCCTCACCGCCGTTCACACCCCGGGCCACGCCCCCGACCATCTCTGTTTCGCCTTCGGCGCGGGCATTCTGTTCAGCGCCGATCACGTCATGGCGTGGTCGACCAGCGTCGTGAGCCCGCCGACCGGCGATATGGCGGCGTATTTCGCGAGCCTGCGGCGCCTCCTCGCGCGCGACGACCGGGTCTATCTCCCCGGCCACGGCCCAGCGCTCTCCGACCCACAGCCTTATGTGCGCGATCTTCTCGCCCATCGCATCGCGCGCGAGAACGCCATCGCCGCCGCCCTGGCACAGGGGCCGGCCGATACCCATGCGCTGATGGAAGCACTCTATTCCAAGCTCGATCCGATGCTGCGCCGCGCCGCCGAGCGCAACGTGCTCGCCCATTTGCTCAAGCTCGAAAGCGAGGGACGGGTGTTGCGTGACGGGAGCGAATGGCGGGCCGAACACGCCGCGGCGCGGGCCTGAGGAAGCGCGATGCGACTTTCGGTCAGCCTGGTTCCGGTCACCGCGTTTCAGCAAAACTGCGCGATCATTTACGACCCCTCGCTTCGCCGCGGCGCCGTCGTCGATCCCGGCGGGGATGTGCCGCGCATTCTGGATGCGATCGCTGAACTCGATATCACCGTCGAGACCATCCTCCTCACCCACGGCCATCTCGACCATGCCGGGGGGGCCGCGGGGCTCGCGCGCGCGCTCGCCGGCGGCGAAAACGGGACGCCGGTGCCGATCCTCGGCCCCGATGCGCGCGACCGCTTCCTGCTCGACAACATCGCCCGCCAGGCAAGCGCGTTCGGGCTTCAGGGCATGGAAAACGCGACCCCCGATCGCTTTCTCACCGAGGGGGAGGAAGTGCGGATCGCCGATATCCCCTTCGCCGTTCTCCATTGCCCCGGCCATACGCCGGGCCATCTCGTCTTCGTCGATCACGAGGGGCGATTTGCGGTGATGGGCGATGTCCTGTTTCAGGGATCGATCGGACGCACCGATTTTCCTTACGGCGACCAGCGGCAATTGCTCGACGCGATCGCCGGGAAGATCCTCCCGCTCGGCGATGATGTGCGTTTCATCTGCGGCCACGGGCCGGCCTCCAGCATCGGCGCCGAACGGCGCGGCAACCCTTTCCTGCGGGGCATTTGAAGGGTTCACGGCGGCCCTGGGCGGTGACACGGGGCGGTGATACGGGGGCTTGCCCCCCTTTGGCGCGATTGGCCGCGGATAAAAAAATGGCGGCGCTTGTGGCGCCGCCAAGTTTAGGGAGGAAACGTCCAAGAAAGCAGCACCGCGACAATGTCGCCTTGCTGCGATGCACAATCTAGCTATTTGCCGCGTTCTCCGCAAGCGTTTTTTTGCATTGCAGCATCGCGATGGCCGCGCATCTCGCCGCCCCCGTGCCCGAGCCTTCCCGTCTCAATGATTTGCTAAGAATTTTCCGGCAATTTCGCTGAATGCGACGATGGTTCCTGATAGGCGCGGGGTTGCTCGCGGCGTGCGCGGCGGCGCCGGCGCGCGCCGACATGCTGGCGCCGATGCTGCGGCCGCTGATCGCGCCGGCGCTCGGCCTTCTGTGCCGGCAAGCGGTGGACGCGGCGGAGCGCAGCCATGCCATCCCGCCGCATCTCCTGAGCGCCATCGCCCTGGTCGAAAGCGGCCGCAAGGACCCCGAAACCGGCGGTTTTTCCCCTTGGCCGTGGACGGTGAATGCCGAGGGCGAAGGGCATTTCTACGCCACCAAGGCCGAGGCCATCGCCGCCGTCCACGCCCTCCAGGCCCGCGGGGTCAACTCGATCGATGTCGGCTGCCTGCAGGTCAATCTGATGCATCATCCGCACGCGTTCACGAGCCTCGATCAGGCGTTCGACCCCAATGCGAACGCCGATTACGCGGCCCAATTCCTGACCCAGCTTCATGGCCAGACCGGGGATTGGACGCGTGCCGCGGCGCAATATCACTCCATGACCCCGGAACTCGCCTTCGCCTATCAACGCAAAGTGGTCGCCGCCTGGACCACCGAACAGCAAGGCCTGCCGGTGCAGCCGGGAAATCTTCTGCTCGCCGCGGCCGACGTCGCGCCGATGCGCCCGGCCGGCGGCGTGCGCGGCGCCTTCCCGCGGCTGCAGATGAGCCACGCGCCCTCACCCCATGTCATTCCGATGGCCGCACCGCCGGCCGGCGGGGGCGCCAGCGCCATCGCGCGCGGGATGGCCGCGGCAGCATCCGTATCGGGAGCCGCAGCACCGGGTGCCATGCCGGGGCGTGGGCTCAATGCTTATCGCGCGCATCCGGTCGCGATGGCGACATCGGCACCGGTCGCCCTGCACTGAGGATTGCTTTTTCGCCGCCTTCGCCGATGATTTTTGCCGAACGCCATTGACCGCAGCGTCATGCTCCGGAAACATTAGGCGTGGATCCTCATGCGATGAGCTATAAATCTCCCCGCCGGCCGCAGTTTTTCTATACCACGGCCCCTCTGCCCTGCCCTTATGTCGCGGGGCGGACGGAGCGCAAGCTGGTGACCGAAATCACCGGCCCCGACGCCGAGGCGCTGCACGACCGGCTTTCGCGGGCCGGCTTCCGCCGCAGCCACAACATCGCCTATGCTCCGGTCTGCCCCGGCTGCCAGGCTTGCGTTCCGATCCGCATCAACGCCGCCCGGTTCCGCGGCGGGCGATGGGCGCGGCGGATCTGGCGCGCGAACGCGGCGACCGAGGGGTTCGAGGTGCCGGCGCGCGCCACCGCCGAACAATTCCAACTCTTCCAGCGTTATCAGCAGCACCGCCATGGCGACGGCGACATGGCGACGATGAGTTTTTACGACTACCGGGCGATGGTCGAGGATACACCGATCGAGACCTTCATCGTCGAGTTCCGCGACCCGGATGACCGGCTCATCGCTGCCTGCCTCACCGACCGGCTGAGTGACGGGCTGTCGGCGGTCTACAGCTTCTTCGCCCCCGATCTCGCGCGCCGTTCGCTCGGCACGCTGATGGTGCTGTGGCTTTTGGAGCGGGCGCGGGATCTGGAGTTGCCCCATGTCTATCTCGGCTATTGGGTGCCAGAGAGCCCGAAAATGGCCTATAAGGCGAAATTCTCGCCGAGCGAGATCCTGGTCGGCGGCGCCTGGCGCCGGCTCGCCACCAGCCCTGCCGCCGGGGACGATGCCCTGGCGCCGGCGACGCAGTTTCACGCGGAAAGCGCTGGATAAAAACGCGGCCCATCCCTTGTTTTTCGGACTTGCCGGCCCACGCCCTCATTCGTTAACTTAGCATTAATTTTTGATTGACGCAGCCCCCTTCCGTGCTATCGTTAACCATCGCGCATGAAGGCGGTTGGCTGCCCGCGTGGCGCGACTGCCGGCTGCTGATCGCGCCGGCGCCTGCCCAGCGAAACCGTGACGGGTCTCTTGAATCGGAGCAAGCAGAAGGAATAAAGCCGTGAGCGGATCTAATGTCCTTGTGGTTCCCAATAATGCGAACGGCACTCTCGACACCATCAACACATCGCAGGATTATGCGTTCGTTGCGGTCGATCAGGGCGGAACCCCCGCGATCACTTCGGGTGCGACCGTCACCGCCGGCTTCATTTCGCTCCAGCAGGGTGGCCTCGGCTCGGGATCGCCCCCAACCTATTACCAGCCGGGCAGCATCATCGTCGATGGCGGCGTTCTCGACAATACCGGGACCGCCATCGTCGGCGGTCTGATCGAAATCGAGAATGGCGGCTCGGCGGCGCTGAACTTCGCCCCCCCGACCGCAATGATCAACGGGGTTCCCGCCAGCCCCGGCACGATCGATATCGTCGGCGCGAGTTCGGCGACCCTCGGCTATGCCTCGGGCGTCACCAGTTTCAACGGCCTGTTCAACTTCGCCGACCCCGGCGGCACACCTATGCCCGGCGGCACGGCGACGGTGAACGACGTCATCGCCAATCTCGGCACCTTCGCCGATTTCACCGGCGGCGACACGATCGATCTCGCCAATTACGCGACCGGCGCCAGTTTCGCGGTGACGCCGTTGCTTTCTGCTCTCCCGAGCGTCCTGTCGGATAGCGCCATTCCGAGTCTCGGCGATACTTACGCGCTGACCGACACCATCAATTCGACCACCTCCACCATCGCGACGATTTTGACCACCGGCGGCGCGACGCCGGTTTTCAACGTCAGCAACGACACCGTCACCGCCTGCTATGCCGCCGGCACCCGCATCCTCACCGTGCGCGGCGAAGTGGCGGTCGAGGAGATGCGTGTCGGCGATCTCGTCGTCACCTTCGCCGGCTCCGGCGCGCCGCTCAAGCCGGTGCGCTGGATCGGCTATCGCCATGTCGATCTCACCACCCACCCCAACCCCGAGCAGGTGCGCCCGGTGCGGATCGCCGCCGGCACGCTCGCCCCGGGCCTCCCGCATCGCGACCTGGTTCTCTCGCCCGGCCATGCCCTCTGCATCGATGACCACCTGATCGATGTCGAGCGCCTCCTCAACGGCGTCACCGTGACCCAGGACATGGACGCGTCCACCATCACCTATTACCATATCGAACTCGACCAGCACGACCTCGTGCTCGCCGAGGGCGTTTTCTCCGAAACCTATCTCGACACCGGCAATCGCGGGCAATTCGCCAATGCCGGAAATGTCGTCGCCCTCCACCCCGATTTCCTGCCGCAGCAGGACAAATCGGTCGGCGCCTGCCGGCCCTGGCTCACCGGCGGGGAGCGGCTGGCCGCCATCCGCGCCCGGCTGATCGGCGCGATCGAGGCGGACGGGTATCGCGTGACGGCGGAAGCCGATCTCCACCTCGACACCGGAAAAGCGCCGATCCGCCCGACAAGAGTGGACACGGCGACATTCCGCTTCCCGCTGCCCGAGCGCGCGGGCGATCTCCATCTCCGCTCCCGCGTCTGGATGCCGGGCGGATTGTCGGCCGAAAACGAGGATATGCGCCGGCTCGGTGTCCGGGTGCGCAGCCTGGCCGCGATCGGCCCCTCCGGCCGCCGCGCCATCGCCCTCGACGATCCCGCGCTCGCAACCGGCTTCTATCGGCTGGAGGGGGAAGGGGAAGATGCCTCGCGCTGGACCAATGGCGCGGCGCTGATCCCGGCAAGCTTGCTCGGCGATGCAACCGCGCTTGAGATTTCTCTCGCCGGCACGGGCTCTTATTGGGAGGCGCCGGAGATCGACGACGCCAAGGAAAACCTGCGCCTTTCGGCCTGAAGGACGTGTCAAAAACATAAAGGCGTGCGATCAGGGATCAGGGTAGGGGCTTTGCCCCAGCCCCCCACCAAAGGCAATGCCTTTGGAAACCGATCTGAAATAAGGGTTTGGGGGTGCTTCCGCCCTCGCCTCGGTTTGAGGCGTTGGTTTCCCCGAGGGATATCATTTTCCGATACAGAATCGGGCGAAAATCTCGCCGAGCACGTCTTCGACCCCGACCCGCCCGGTCACGCGCCCGATCATGCGTAAGCTCGCCCGCAACTCTTCGGCGCGCAATTCCTCGCTATCTTCCGCCATCGCCCGCGTCAGCGCCTGCGCTGCGGCCTCCAAGGCGGCGCGGTGGCGGGCGCGGGTCAGGGGCGGCGGGCCAGAGCTGGCCGTGAGACGACGCCCGGCCTCGATCAGGGCCGCGCACAATGCCTCGAACCCCTCGCCGGTGCGGGCACTGACGGCAATAGCGCCATCCGAGGGCGGATTGGGCGCAAGATCGATCTTGTTGGCAACCGGGATGACGATCCCGGGGCCGAAGATACCCCCGGCCCGCTTGCTCCCGTCCGTGGCATCGCCGACCGAGAGCACGATATCGGCCTCGGCGGCGCGCGCCTGGGCACGGCGGACCCCCTCGGCCTCGATCCGGTCACCGGTCGCCCGCAGCCCGGCGGTATCGATCACCGTCATCACCATCCCGCCGAGGACCAGCCGCGCCTCCAGCGCGTCGCGCGTGGTCCCGGGAAGATCGGAGACGATGGCGACATCGCGCGCGAGCAGGCGGTTAAGCAGACTCGATTTGCCGACATTGGGCGGCCCGATGATGGCGATGCGGAGCCCCTCCCGCGTCCGCTCGCCACGGCGATCATCTTGGAGATGCGCCCCGATCTCGGCCGCGAGCGCCGCCATTTCGGCGCGGAGACCGGCTGCGATATCCGCCGGCAGATCCTCGTCGGGAAAATCGATCAGCGCCTCCTGCTGCGCGAGCAGGCGCAAGAGACGTTGCGACCAGCCCTCATAAAGGGCGCCGAGCGCACCCTCCATCTGCCGCAGCGCCTGGCGCCGCTGTTCGGCACCCTCCGCCTCGATGAGATCGGCGACGGCTTCCGCCGCCGTCAGGTCCATGCGGCCGTTGAGAAAGGCGCGGCGGGTGAATTCCCCCGCTTCCGCCGGGCGGGCCCCCGCCGCGACCAGCGCTTGCGCCACCGCCTCGATGACCGCGTGCCCGCCATGGAGGTGCAATTCCGCGCTATCCTCGCCGGTATAGGTGCCGGGGCCGGGAAGCCAGAGGACCAGCGCCCGATCCAGGGTCTCGCCGGCGCCATCGCGAAGTCGGCGGAGGCTCGCCCGGCGCGGCGGCGGGCGGGAGCCGGCGAGCGCATCGAGCAGCGCCCCGCTCCTCGCCCCGCTGAGGCGCAGCACCGCGATCGCGGCACGCGCGCTCCCCGAGGCGAGGGCGAAAATCGTGTCTTCGTAATCGGCCAACGCCGCCTCTAATTTTTTTCCGCCGGCAGCATCAGATCCTCGACCCGCCTGCCGTCGCGGACATGGATCTCGAGCACGCGATCGATATCGGCGGGCGAGGTGATGCGATACCATACGCCCTCGGGGTAAATCACGAGGCAGGGGCCGAGTTCGCAGCGATCGAGGCAAAGCGCGCCGTTCACCCGCACGCCGGGAAGCCGCATCTCTTTCGCGCGCGCCTTCATGTAATCGCGCAGCCGCTCCGAGCCGCGCGCGGCACAGCTTCCGCGCGGGTGCCCCTCGGGCCGGCGATTGCAGCAGACGAAGAGATGGGCTGCGAAATGAAGCGGCGGATCGCCGGGAAGGCGCGTCGTCATGATGTCGGGAAGCCTCGTTTCAGCCGTGGCTCAGTGGATGTCCGGCTCCGGCGTCGGCGCCGTGCCTTCGAGAAAATCATAGTCGCAGCCTTCATCCGCCTGCCGGACATGGGCGAGATGGAGCGCCGTGTAGCCCCTCGCATAACGCGGCGGCGGCGTGGTCCAGGCCGCGGCGCGGCGGCCGAGTTCCGCCTCGTCCACCAGGAGATCGAGCCGGCGGTTCGCAACGTCGAGGCGGATCGGATCGCCGTCGCGCACCAGGGCGAGCGGCCCGCCGACATGGCTTTCCGGGGCCACATGCAAAACGCACGTGCCATAGGATGTGCCGCTCATGCGGGCATCGCTGATCCGCACCATGTCGCGCACGCCTTGTTGCAAAAGTTTCTTCGGCAATGGCAGCATGCCCCATTCCGGCATCCCCGGCCCGCCTTTCGGCCCGGCCTCCTTGAGCACGAGCACGCTGTCCGCCGTCACCGCCAGCGCCGGATCGTCGAGGCGCCGGTTCATGTCGTCGTAATCGGCGAATACCACCGCGGGGCCGGTATGGGTGAGCAAGCGCGGGTCGGCGGCACTGGTCTTGATCACGGCCCCCCTCGGCGCGAGGCTTCCGCGTAGCACCGCAACCCCTCCTTCCGCCTGCAGCGGGTGATCGAGCGGGCGGATCACCGCGTCGTTGAAAACTTCGGCGCCGACGAGATTTTCACCGAGCGTGTGGCCGGTGACGGTCGCGATGGCAAGATCGAGATGCGGCGCGAGGCGGGCGAGAAAGGCGCGACTGCCGCCGGCATAGAAAAAATCCTCCATCAGGAAAGTATCGCCATTGGGCCGCAGATTGGCGATCAGCGGCACCTTGCGGCTGATCGCATCGAACCGGTCGAGATCGAGCGCGAGCCCGGCCCGCCGCGCCATGGCGATGAGATGCGGGATCGCGTTGGTCGAGCCGCCAAACCCCATCGTCGCCGCGACCGCATTGTCGATGCTGCCCTGGCTCAGGAGGCGCCGCGGCCGCTCGTCCTGCCATACCATGTCGACGATCCGCCGCCCGCAGGCCGCCGCCATCCGCCCATGCCCCGAATCGGCGGCGGGGATGGACGCCGCCCCCGGCAGCGCAAGCCCCATCGCCTCGGCGGCGAGCATCATGGTGGCGGCGGTGCCGGCGGTCATGCAGGTGCCGAAGGAGCGGTTCATGCCCGCTTCCATCTCCTTCCATTCGCCCTCGGTGATGGTGCCGGCGCGCAGTTCGGCGTGGTATTTCCAGGCATCCGAGCCGCTGCCGAGCGTCTTGCCCCGCCAATGGCCGCGCAGCATCGGCCCCGCCGGAAGGAAGATCGCGGGGAGATCGGCCGAGAACGCGCCCATCAGCAGGCCCGGCGTGGTCTTGTCGCACCCCCCCATCAGCACCACGCCATCGCAGGGCTGGCTGCGCATCACCTCTTCCGTCTCCATCGCCAGCAGATTGCGATACAGCATCGAGGTCGGCTTCATGAACTGCTCGGTGACCGGCAGCACCGGGATTTCCACCGGAAACCCGCCTGCCTGCCAGACGCCGCGCTTCACCTCCTCGGCGCGGGCACGGAAATGGGCGTGGCAGGGGCTGAGATCGGACCAGGTGTTGAGAATGCCGATCACCGGCTTGCCGGCATATTCCTCCGGCCCGAACCCCATCTGCGCCATGCGCGAGCGATGGCCGAAGGCGCGGAGATCCTCGACGCCAAGCCAGCGATGGCTGCGCAGGCTCTCGGCACTGCGACGGCGAGGCGCAGGCGGATGTGTGCGGGAATACGTCATGGCGATGACCTTTCATCCTTCGCCGCCGTTGTCTCTCCGCGGCGCCGGACTGTCCAGCGGCAGGGGACGTGTCTCTCCGCGACACTCCCCGGCGCTACATCGGGCTACGCCCCGCGGATCTCGGCCCCAGCGGCTTCCATCGCTCACGCCCCCGGCCAACATTGCCGGATCGAAGCCAAGGCGCTCTGATGCGACCACTTCGTTCCGCGTCGGATGGAGGCCGCGCCGGAGGGTGCTGAACGAGGCGGGGGGCCTTGCCGGGCAGTCCCGCCAATCCCACGCGCTGACTGGCCTATGCGGCGGCATCGGGGGGCGTATCTGATCCGGGACCGGCTGAAGGGCGGATGGTAGCGGCGGGCGGATTTGAACCACCGACCAAGGGATTATGATTCCCCTGCTCTACCGCTGAGCTACGCCGCCACGGCCGGCTTCAGATACCGCCGCCGCCAGGCCCTCGTCAACCGAGGATGCGAGGATGAAACCGCCGCCGAGAACCCGGGTCTCGTCATAGAAAACGCAGGCCTGCCCGGGTGCGGCGAGTGCCGGCGTGGCGAGCCTGACCTCGGCCCCACCCGCCGCCAGCGCTTCGATTTCCGCCGGCTGCGGCGCCTCGCGGGCGCGCAGCTTGACCGTGCAGGAGAGCGGTTCGGACGGCGGTGGCACCAACCAGTTCACCTCGCGCAGCCGCACCCGATCGACACCCGCGCCCACGCGCGGGCCGACCACCACCCGCCGCC
>JAKAQU010000058.1 GCA_021819535.1 Pseudomonadota bacterium
CCGATCTGAAGCAATTTTACGGTGACGCTTTCGGTATAAAACAGCGCGCAGACGGCGATGGTCGCAACCCCAACCAGAATGAGAAAAAGGAGGGAAAGCCGGCGCGAGCGGATCAGCGGGCCCGCGATGACGCGATAAATCTTGCCGAGCCGGTCCTCGCCATGAGCGTGATGGTGGTGGTGTGCCGCGTCGATACCCTTCTTCTCCGGTGACAGTTTCAGCATCAGCCAGGGCGCGATCACCATGGCGACGAAAAACGAAAACAGCATCGCCGCCGAGGCATTGGCCGGGATCGGCGCCATGTAGGGGCCCATGAGGCCAGAGACGAACAGCATGGGCAACAACGCGGTCACCACCGTGAGCGTTGCCACCACCGTCGGATTGCCCACCTCGGCCACCGCTTCGATCGCCGCCTGAATGCGTGGCCGGCCGTCACCCATGGCCCAGTGCCGCGCTATGTTTTCGACGACGACGATCGCATCGTCGACGAGAATGCCGATCGAGAAAATCAGCGCGAAAAGAGAGACGCGGTTGATGGTGTATCCCATCGTGTTGGCGGCGAAAAGGGTCAGTAGAATGGTGGTCGGGATCACCACCAGCGTCACCACCCCTTCGCGCCAGCCGATCGCGAATGCGATCAGAACGACGATCGAAACCGTCGCGAGCGCCAGATGAAACAGAAGCTCGTTGGCTTTTTCGTTGGCGGTATCGCCATAATTGCGCGTAACCTTGACGGTGATATCGGCCGGAATGAGCTGGCCTTCGAGCGTCTTGACCCGTGCGACGATGGCATTGGCCACAACGACGGCATTGGCGCCGGAACGTTTGGCGAGTGCTAGGCTGACCGCCGGCGTCTCGCGCCACTCGCCCTTGGCGGCCGGCGCGAGATTGAAGACATGGTTTTCGACCACCGCGCCGCCGACGACGATGCGAGCGAGATCGCGCACATAAACCGGGCGACCATCGCGCGTCGTGATCAGGAGAAGGCCGATATCGGGAACGCCGTCGAGCGTCTGCCCGGCGTTGACGGTGTTCATTCGCCCACCCTCGCGCACCATGCCGACGACGAAAGAGCGGTTGGCGTCGCGAATTTTGGCAAGAAGCTGCTGCAACGTCACGCCGTAGAGTGAGAGCTTCTCGGGATCCGGCTCGACGCGAATTTCCTCGGGATCGCTGCCCGCGATATAGCTGAGCCCGATATCCTCGGTCTTGATCAATTCCGATTGCAGCTTGCTCGCGAGTTGCGAAAGATCAGCCTGCAGCCAGCGCCCGGCCGCCTCCGACTTCGGGGAGAGCGTCAGGACCACGATCGCGACATCATTGATGCCATGGCCGACGATCATCGGCTGTGGAATACCGATTGGAATACGATCCATATTGGCGCGGATCTTGTCATTGACGCGGAGCACCGCATCATCCTCGCCGGTACCGACGACGAAACGCGCCGTTACCATCGAACGGTCATCGACGCTCTGGCTGTAGACATGCTCGACGCCGGGGATGGCCTTGACGATAGTCTCAAGCGGCTTCGTGACTTCCTCGACGACATCGGCAGCTTTCAGACCGTTGGCCGATACCATGATATCGACCATGGGGACGTGAATTTGCGGGTCTTCCTCGCGCGGGATGGTGATGAGCGCAATCAGGCCGGCCGCGAGTGCGGCGAGCAGAAACAATGGGGTGAGCGGCGAGCGGATCGTCGCCTGCGCAAGCCGCCCTGAGATACCGAGTTTCATCGTGACACCAGGACATCACCGGCGGCGACGCCGGAGAGGATCTCGATGCCATCCGGCATGTCGGGACTCGGGAAATCACGCCCGCGCTGGATCGGGATTGCCTCGATATCGCCACCGGGAGCACGGCGATGGACGTAATCGATACCGAAACGGGTTTCGATCAGGTGGCTCGGGATGACGAGGCTATGGCGCTCGCCCGCTGGGATCCAGACCTCGATGCGCTGGCCGACGAAATAATCGCCAAGCCCCTTGAGATCGGCATCGGCGATGACATTGCCGCCCTCGATGCGCGGGTAGACCAAAGTGACGGTGCCGAATTTCGCACCCTCCGCCCCGAGATCGCGCCCGTCGATCCTGACCGTTTCGCCGGCTTTGAGAAAGCCGGTCGCGCGTTCGGGAACGCGAAGCCGCAAGACGTAATTTTTTGCGGCGACACTCGCCAAAACATCACCCGGCATCACCACCGAGCCCACGGTCAGCGGCACGGCAAGCACCCGGCCCGCGGTCGGCGCCTTGACCGCCCCCTCATCGAGCTGCTGAGCTGCGAGCGCGCGTTCCGCCTCGCGCGCTTTGAGTGAACTGGCCGCGACTTGCGCCGCGGTCGCCGCCTGGTCGAGCTGCTGGCGCGAAACCGCCCCGCCCTTGGCGAGCGCCTGGGCGCGACCAAGATCGACTTCAGCCTGAGCGAGCTGGGATTTGAGACCGTTGATCTCAGCATCGAGCGCCTGGATGCGAAGTGCCAGTTTTTCATCGGCGACGACACCGATCACCTGCCCTTCTCCGACCTCGTCGCCTTCGCGGACGGTGAGAGTGACGATGGTGCCGGCGATACGCGCGCGCGCCGGCACCACATCGCGGCTCTCGACGGTCGCGAAAACAGCTTTCTCATCGGTAAGACGCGTTGACTGAACGGTGAAGGTTTCCGCCGCCAGGGCCGACGACCCGAAGCCCGCGAAGCCGATGACGACAAGAGAAGAGATGCGCATGATGGTCGCCTCCGATGGTAACGGGAGAGAGCCGGTCAAGCCTGGCCGGAAAGCGCTCTCGCTTTCGGCCGAGGGATGATATCGCGCGGGCAATAAATAGAAAATAACGTCTCGAGAACTTTGCGCGCGGGCCCACTCGCGAGCGAATACCATATCGTCTGCCCATCACGTTCGGCGGCGACGAGACCATCACGGCGCAACAGCGCGAGGTGTTGCGAGACGGTCGAATCGCGGAGATCGAGCCGCTCGGCAAGCTCACCGACCGAACATTTGCCCTCACTCAGGTGGCAGAGAATGAGCAGGCGGTGGCGGCTCGCAAGCGCTTTCAAAAGCTCGCTCGCCTCGTCCGCCGCCCGGTGCATGGCCGCTATATCCCCACTCGTTGCCATTTCTCTACCATCGATAATTTCGTGCTTGCGTATATACGAGGATACGCATATATTGTCAAATTGTAGTTCGAAAAAGGGGAACGTCGTGGCGGAAATCGTGGTTCTCGGCGCCGGACTCGGCGGGACGATCATGGCCTACGAGTTGTTGCCTCACCTTCGAAAGGGGGATCGTCTCACCCTGATCGGGCAGGGGCGCAACTATCATTTCGTGCCTTCCAACCCGTGGGTTGCGGTCGGCTGGCGCGGGCGCAAGGATATCGAGATCGATCTCGCGCCTATCATGCAGCGCAAGAATATCCGCCTCCTCGATCAGGGCGCGAAGCGTGTCGATCCGGCGGGAAATCGCATCGAACTCAACGATTCGACCGAAATCCCCTATGATTACCTGGTGATCGCGACCGGCCCCGATCTCGCCTTCGATGAAATCCCCGGCCTCGGGCCGGAGGCGTTCACGCAATCGATCTGTCACGTCGATCATGCCGAGCGCGCGCATCTGGCGTTCGAGGCGTTTTGCAAAAACCCCGGGCCGATCGTCGTCGGGGCCGTGCAAGGCGCCTCTTGCTACGGGCCGGCTTATGAATTCGCGCTCATCCTCGACACCGAACTTCGCAAGCGCAAAGTTCGCGACCGCGTGCCGATGACCTTCGTCACCGCCGAACCCTATATCGGCCATCTCGGCCTCGATGGGGTCGGCGACACCAAGGGGCTCCTGGAGAGCGAATTCCGCGATCGGCACATCAAATGGATCACCAATGCCAAGATGACCTCGGCGGAGGCGGATATGATGCATGTCGAGGAGTTGGCCGAGGACGGAAATCTCAAGAAGACGCATGATTTACCGTTCAAATTCGCCATGATGTTGCCAGCGTTCCGCGGTGTCGCGGCGTTGCGGGGCGTGGAAAAACTGGTCAATCCGCGCGGCTTCGTCCTAATCGATGAATTCCAGCGCAACCCGACCTTTCACAACGTGTTCGGGATTGGCGTTTGCGTCGCCATTCCACCGACGGGGCCAACGCCGGTTCCGGTCGGTGTGCCGAAAACCGGGTTCATGATCGAATCGATGGTGACGGCGACGGCGGAAAACATCGGCGCCTTGCTGCAGGGGCGCGACCCCTCGGCGCGGGCGACATGGAATGCGATCTGTCTCGCCGATTTCGGAGATGGTGGTGTCGCTTTCGTCGCCAAACCGCAAATCCCGCCGCGCAACACCAATTGGGCGGCGAAGGGTACATGGGTGCATCTTGCCAAGGTCGGTTTCGAGAAATATTTCCTGCGCAAGATGCGGGGTGGCACGAGCGAGCCATTCTACGAGCGCTTTCTTCTGAAGCAGCTCGATCTCCACAAGCTCAAGGAAAAAGCCTGAACTTTTCATCACCCGAAAGGAGTCTCTCATGTCGATCGACCACGCGGTGTTCCGTTTCGCCGGGATCATGGTTTTGCTCAGCGTTGCACTGACTTATTATGTCAGCCCCTATTTTATCTGGTTCACGGTTTTCATCGGCGTCAACCTCATCCAGTCGAGTTTCACCGGGTTCTGCCCGGCGGCGATGTTTTTCCGCCTGCTCGGCTTCAAGGCTGGTTGCGCCTTCAAGTAAGACATCAAAAAATTCAGAACGGCCGATGGGAGCGGGCAAAGGCTTGGCGAAAATATTTCGCCTCGGTATGATCGCCCTTGCGTTGCTCCCTCTCGCTGTCGGCGCGGCGGGAGCCGAGTTGCATCTTTCGGCGGCCGAGGTCAAGGAACTAGTGGCAAAATCCCCGGCGGGCGATAATGCCACCCGGCGCGGGGCTTGCGCTCTGACCCGAAATCATCACATGCCTTGCGCGGAAAGATTGGTATAGGGATTGCCAATATTCCGCGCGGCCGGCCAGAATGCGGGCGGGATTATCCCCAGGCGCGCATGGGACGGAGCGGAGCACATGAGGCTGAGCAAGATCGCGGCAAACGTGATCGCCTGCGTTTGTTTCACTTTTTCTGCCGCAGCGGCAGATGAGGGAGGCGCGATCGCGATCCAACCCGACCCTGCGCCCGCCGTTATTCCCTATCTCACGCATGACGAGCCCGGCGACCCGGCGGCGATGCTGGCAGCACTCCGGCGGCGGGTGAAATATGTCTTCGTCGTCTATCAGGAAAACCGCTCGTTCGACGCCTATTTCGGCAGTTTCCCCGGCGCGCGCGGGCTCTATAGCCAGCCGCCGACGGCGACACCCGGATTTTATCAACCGTTCCTCGATACCGATGGCGCGACCCGGCTCATCCATCCCTTCCGCATCGGCCCACGCGATTTCGCCGCCGATCTCGACGACATGGACCACAGCCATGCCGTTCTCCTGCAAAAAATGCACATCGCGCAAGGCGCGGCGGCGATGGATCGTTACGCCCTCGCCGAGGAGATGAAATACGTCGCGTCTGGCGAAAAACCCTCGCGCCGCGCCCGCCAGCACGGGCTTTTGCCGATGGCGCATGTCGATTGCGACACTATTCCTTTCCTATGGAGCTATGCCGCCCGCTTCGTGCTGTTCGATGCGTTTTTTCAGCACAGCCTCACACCCTCCGCTCCCAATGCCGTCGCCCTGATCGCCGGGCAAAGCGGCGAGACGCAATGGGTGAAGCATCCGGAACAGGCGCCGAAAGGCGGCAGCTATGCGAGCCCGGGCGTGCCGATGACCGGCAATCCGCCGCCGTTCTGGGGCTCAGCCGAAGATCATGAGAGCGGGACACCGGAGAACCCGCGTTACAAAACGCCGCCGCAAATCAATCAGACCTATGCTAATCTCCCGCTCACCTTCGCCGGGCGCGATGTCGCCGCGATCACCGGCGCCGATCGCGATCCGGCGCGCGACCTCGCCGATATCGCCGGCGATATTCCGGCGATCGCGGGTGCCGGGCGCCATGCCCTTCCCTGGGGCTGGTACCAGGAGGGTTACGATCGCGAGGTGACGGACGCCGCCGATGCGCCGCGCGACGGGGCGCATCTCTCCTATATCTGGCACCATAACGGGCCACAATATTTCGGCTATGTCGCGAATAATCCGGCGATGGCGGCGCATTTGCACGGGCTCGGCGATTTTTTTGCCGACGTCGCGGTGTCGCACCTGCCGCGTGCGGGCGGCGTTTTCTATGTGCGCGGCGGGTTTCACAACATCGCCGGCCTGACGCCCGCCGATCCCGACCCGGCGGTGGGGAAGAAATTCCGTGGCGATGACGACCATCCCGGCTATGCCGATTCCGAAATCAGCGACGCGCTTCTCGCCCGCGAGGTCAATGCCATCGCCGCCAGCCCCTATTGGGGCGAAAGCGTGATCATCATCACCTTCGATGAAGGCGGCGGCGCCTATGACCATGTGCCGCCGCGCTTGTTCGAAACCGGACCCGATGGCGCGCCGCTCGCACGTGGGCCGCGCGTGCCGCTGATCGTCATTTCGCCCTATGCTCGCGCCCATGTCGTCTCGCATGAGGTGGGAGATCACAATTCGGTGATAAAATTCCTCGACCAACTCTTCCGCCTCCCCCCGCTTGCCGATCTTCCGGAAGAGGCGGCGGCGCGCCATGAGGGGCAGGCGAAATTCGGCCAGCCCTGGCTCGGGCCCAAGGATGACGGCGTGCCCGAGGAGGGCGACCTGCTCAGCGCTTTCGATCCCGGCCGCCTCGCAGGCGGGGTGCCACCGCTGCCGCCCGACTATGCCGCCATCGCGCCCGATCGTCTCGCCCGCCTGCCGCTCGATGGCGGCGCCGGCTGCCGCGCGATCGGGGTCGTGCCGGTCGATCTCCAGCCCATCTTCACGGCGACGGGCATCGACATTTCGCCGCCTTTGGATTTCAATCCACGACCGGAGACCGATCCGAGCCCGGTTCGGTGATCGAGAAGGATATGCCCATGAAAGCATTGATCATCGGCGCCTCGCGCGGCCTCGGCCTTGGTTTGACGAGGCAGTTTCTCGCGCGCGACTGGCAAATCGTCGCAACCAGGCGCGGCGCCGCGCCAGGGTTGGAAGAGGCCGCACGCGCCCACCCGAAAGCGCTTCGCCTCGAACAGGTCGATATCGACCATCCGGCGCAAATATCCGCGCTCGCCGGGCGGCTCGCCGGCGAGACTTTCGATTTGCTCTTCGTCAATGCCGGCGTCTCGAGCCCGCCCGAGGTGCCGCTTGCCAAGGTGGCCGACGCCGAGATCAGCCGCGTTCTGTTCACCAACGCGATCAACCCGGTACGCGCCGCCGAGGCGCTGTCGGGGCTGGTCGGGCCGGGGGGCACGATCGGCTTCATGACCTCCCTTCTCGGCAGCATCGCGCAATGCAATGGCGGCTATGAGCTGTATCGCGTGAGCAAGACGGCGCTCAACATGGCTGTGATGTGTTTTGGCGCGCAGGCAGCGCACAAGGGGCGGACGATCCTGCTCCTTCATCCCGGCTGGGTGCGGACCGATATGGGCGGGCCACAGGCGCCGCTCGATATCGAGACCAGCACCAAGGGCCTCGCCGAGACCATCACCCGCCATCACGGCAAGGGCGGCATCGCCTATCTCGATTATCAGGGCGAGACCATTCCCTGGTAGGCGCGCGGCGCTCGCTCCGCGGCCGGCTGTTCCTGCTGTGGCTGCTGTCGCTGATCGCGGCCGGGGCGGTCGCGGTGCTGATGGTGGCGCTCTATCGCTCGACCACCGCCGCCCGCACCGCCGAGGCCGAAATCGGCCTCACGCACGCTGCCGAGCACCTCGCCGCCGCGTATGATTTCTATACGACCGGCCTTGCCGCAACGCCGGCGGGCCCGGGCTTCGCGCGCGGCCTCGGCGCCGTCGTGCACACCACGCTTGCCCGCGCCGAGGGGGTGGAGGGGGGCATTTGGCAGCAAGGGCGCGGCTCGCTCGCCTATGCTTACCCGACATATGAGGGCAGCGGGAGCAAGACCGATCTCCCGGCGGCCGAAACCGCGGCCATCGCCGCGATCAATACCGATGTGGAAATAACCCGCGCGCCGGCAGCGCGGCGGGAGATCGGGCGCCGCGAGACGCTCCTCCTTTACGCGCGGCCGCTCTCCAGCCCGGTGCTGCCGGGGGCGAGTGCGTGGGTGATGACGCGGGTGGCGGCGACGCCGGCTTTCGCCCGCTTGCAAGCGGCACTCGCCTCGCTGCTGTTTCTCGTTCTTCTGCTCGCATTTTGGCTCTGGCGGCTTGCCCGGAGCTTCGGGCGACATGTCGGCGCCATCGAGGCCGCGCTCCGCATCGACGACATTGCCGATCTTCCCCCTTTGCCGGCCACCGGCGAGAATGATCTCGATCGCATCCTCGCGTCACTCAACGAAGCGGTCGCGCGCCTGTCCCAGACCCGTGCCGAGGCGGCACTACTCGCCCGCCGGGCGGCCGAGGCCGAGCGGCTGGCGGCCTTAGGGAGGGTTGCCGCCGGCATCGCCCATGAAATCCGCAATCCCCTGGCGGCGATGCGGTTGCGGGCGGAAAACGCGCTGGCCGGTGATCCACCGTCAGGGCGGGCGGCGAACGCGCTGGTCGCGATCCTTGGCCAAATCGCGCGGCTCGACCGTTTGGTTCACGAAATCTTGAACCTGACCCAGAGGCCGCGGCCGCGCCTCGCGCGGGTCGATCTCTCCCGCCTGCTCGCGGCCGTCATCGCCGAGCATGGCGAAATCGCCGTCCGCGCCTCGGTGCGGCTCCAGCAGCAAGGACCGGCGCTGACCGCCGTGCTCGATCTGGAACTCACGCGGCGCGCGCTCGCAGCCCTCCTCGACAACGCCATCCGCCACACGCCAGCGGGCGGGATGGTCGGGCTTCGCGCCGATCGGGAGGGGGAATATCTCATCCTTCGCGTCGCCGATACCGGCCCTGGCATCGCCGCCGAGCTGCGCGATTGCCTGTTCGAGCCCTTCGTCAGCTTCCGCCCCGAAGGCACCGGGCTCGGCCTCGCCATCGCCCGCGAAATGGCGGAGGCGCAGAGTGGCATGCTTTCCCTCCTCGATCCCGGCGGCGCGCAGGGCGGGGCGGTGTTCGGCGTGATCCTTCCCTGGCATGATCCCGAGACATGGCCAGAATCCTGATCGTCGACGACGATGCCGGCTTGCGCGAAAGCCTCGCCGAGACACTGAGCGATCTCGGCCACACGCCGCTCCTCGCCGCCGACGGCGCGGCCGCCCTCACCTATCTCGCCGAGAGCGATTGCGCGGCGGTGCTCCTCGATCTCCGCATGCCGGGGCTGCCGGGGTTGGAAGTATTGCGCCGCATCCGCACCCGCCCGATGCCACCGCCGGTTGCCGTCATCACCGCGGTTCCCACCAGCGCCAATACCATCGAGGCGATGCGGCTCGGCGCCGTCGATCACCTCGCGAAGCCCGTCGGCCGCGCCGACCTCGCCGCTCTTCTCGAACGCATGCTGGCGATTTCACGACAGGAGACACGCCTGCAGCAAGACGCGGCGGCGGCGGAGGATTTCATCGGCGTGAGTGGGGCGATGCGCGCGGTCCAAAAAGCGATCGGCCTTCTCGCCGATCAGGAGACGACGGTCTTGATCACCGGCGAGACCGGCACCGGCAAGGAAATCGTCGCGCGCGCCATCCATCGCCACGGCCGGCGCGCGAGCCATCCTTTCATCGCCGTCAACTGTGCGGCAATCCCTGCCGATTTGCTGGAAAGCGAGATGTTCGGCCATGTCCGCGGTGCCTTCACCGGGGCGGGGGCCGATCGTAAAGGGGCATTTTCACAGGCCGATCGCGGCACGATTTTTCTCGACGAAATCGGCGACATGTCGCCGGCGCTTCAGGCCAAGTTTTTGCGTGTTCTCGAAAGGCGGGAAGTAACGCCGCTCGGCGGGCGGGCGGTCGCGGTCGATGTTCGCATCCTCGCCGCGACCAACCGCGACCTCGGCGCCGAGATCGCGGAGGGGCGGTTTCGCGAGGATCTCTTTTATCGCATCGGCGTCGTGCCGCTGGCGTTGCCGCCGCTTCGCGCTCGGCTCGCCGATACCATTCCGCTCGCCGAGTATTTTCTGGCCGGTGTCGGCGCCGGTAAACGGCTGGAGCCGGCGGCGGCAGCGCGGCTGCTCGCCTATCCCTGGCCGGGCAATGTGCGCGAATTGCGAAACGCTATCGAGCGCGCCGCTATTTTGACGCCGGGTCCGGTGATCCCGGCTGCGGCGTTCGACTTTCTTCGCGCATCGGAGGAGGAGACGGCACAAGCCACACATCCGGGCGCGAGCGATCTCCCCGGCGCGGTCGCGCGGCTGGAGGCGGCGATGATCCGCCAGGCGCTCGCCGAGGCGGATGGCAACCGCGTCGAGGCGGCGCGGCGGCTCGGCATTCATCGCCAACTTCTCTATGTCAAACTTCGCCGCTATGGGATCAAGGCCGGGAAATAAGGGGCGAAATTCTGTCCGGATATGCGACAGATACTGTCCGAGACCACGACGCCGACGCCATCGATCACAAAAAACATATAGATTTATCAGAAAATTATTCGTTGGCATGGGCATTGCTCACACAGAGGGCGATGTCGGTGGGCGCAGGCTGTTTTAGCGCCGACCACGCCGCGGAGGTCGATTTTTTTTCTCCGCGAGACTGGAGAACCGAAGATGAAACCCACCATCCCTCTTTTCACTCTCAGCCCCCTGATCGGCGCGCGGATTGCGCTGACGGCGGGGCATCGACGGGCGCAACCGCCAGGACTGCCGCCGCAGCCATGAGCATGCCCTCTCGCCGCAACCATCGCGGTCTCGACTGGCTCGCTTTCATGATGGCCGATGTCCGCGACGGCATCGGCCCCTATCTCGCAATCTTTCTCAAGGGCGCCGCGCATTGGTCGCCCGCGATGATCGGGGCGGCGCTCGCGGTCAACAATGTCGCGACCGCCTGCGCCCTGATCCCAGCCGGGATGCTGGTCGATACCCTGCGCTGCAAGCGCCTGCTGCTCGCTGGCGCCGGGCTGTTGGTCGCGTTCGGCGCCTTGGCCGTTCTGTTCGCGCCACGCCCGGCGGTGGTGTTTCCGATCGAGGCGGCGCTCGGCATCGCGGCCGCGTTTCTCGGCCCGGCGATGATCGGCGTGAGCCTTGGCCTGGTCGGGCAGAGACGGCTTGCCGCGCGCCTCAGCCGCAACGAAGGGTTCAACCATGCCGGCAATGTTGTCGGCGCGCTCGCGATCGGGATGGTGACGCGGCTTTTCGGCTTGCCGTGGATATTCTATCTCGCCGCCGGTTTCGCGTTCGTGAGCGCGATCGTGGTCAGCCTGATCCCGGCGCGCGCGATCGATCACGATGTCGCGCGCGGGCGGCCCGCGCCCGGCGTTGCCGCATTGTCGCCCGGCGAGACGCTACGGCGACCGGGATTCGCCGCCTTTCTGCTGGCGGTGGTTTTGTTTCATCTAGATCG
>JAKAQU010000059.1 GCA_021819535.1 Pseudomonadota bacterium
CGATCTCCGCGACCCGCCCGCCGGAAGGCGTCTCGGCGATCGCCTGGTCGAGGAGCGAGAGCCCATCGCGCACCGAGCCCTCGGCGGCACGCGCGATCAGGGCCAGCGCCTCGGGCTCGGCGGTGAAGCCTTCGAGCCCGACGATGCGGGCAAAATGCGCAGCCAGATCGGCCGCCGGCACGCGCCGGAGATCGAAGCGCTGGCAGCGCGAGAGCACGGTGATCGGCACTTTGCGGAGTTCGGTGGTGGCGAAGATGAATTTCACATGCGGCGGCGGCTCTTCGAGCGTCTTGAGCAGCGCGTTGAAGGCGTTGCGCGAAAGCATGTGTACTTCGTCGATGATGAAGACCTTGGTGCGCGCCTGCAGCGGGCGAAACCGCGTCGCCTCGATGATCTCGCGCACGTCATCGACGCCGGTGCGCGAGGCGGCATCCATTTCCATGACATCGGGATGGCGATCGGCGAGGATGGCGCGGCAATCGGGGCATTCGCCGCAGGGGGTCGCGGTTGGCCCGCCCTTTCCGTCGGGGCCGGTGCAGTTGAGGGCGCGCGCGATGATGCGTGCCGTCGTCGTCTTGCCGACCCCGCGCACGCCGGTCAGCATGAAGGCGTGGGCGACGCGGTTCTGCGCAAACGCATTGCGCAGCACCCGGACCATGGTTTCCTGGCCGATCAGATCCTCAAAGCGCGTCGGGCGGTATTTGCGCGCGAGCACGCGATAGGCGGTCGGCGCCTCAGTCTCGGGAAGCCCATCGCCGAACAGGCCCGGCCCCGCGGGGGCCGGCGCTTTCATCGCTTCGGAGCCGGGGTCATCGAACAGGCCGGACATGCGCGGGGCGACAAGAGCCGCCGCGGCGGCTTCCCTTAACTCATTGCGGGGTGGGAGGCCGGATCAACGACCCGAGCGGAAACTCGTTGCGGCTGCTTCCTTCCGGACCTGACCGGGTTGGCGAGGCGCCCGTCCGCCGCCGACCTCCCGTGCGTATTATCGCCCAGCCCCAGCGCCCCGGCAAGGGCGAGGCGAGCCGGTTCATGCGCGAGATTTGCCTGCCTGCGCACAAGACCCGTTTCAGGGAAAACACGACCCAGACCGGGATCTGGCCAGAGGGCCGCATCGACGTTGCCTCGTCTCACGAAGCGTGTTATCACGGTAGCGTGATTAAATCCGTGTTTAACTTCCTCTCGGACGGGACGACGAGAGGGAATAATGCGGGAGGGAATAATGGGGGAGGGAGTAATGGGGGCAGGGCGACGTGAGTGACCGCGGTCGTGGCGCTGTTGCGCGCCGGGCGCGGGTTGAGCCGGGGGCGCCGGTGGCAATGTTCGACGGGATTGCCAACACTGCCGACATGGCGGGCGAAGGCGCCCTGGTCGATTATACGTCGCTCGCGGAATTTCGTTTTCTTCTCCGCGGCTTCGTCGAATTCAGCGAGACGGCGGCGCGCGGCGCCGGGCTGACCCCGCGTCAGCACCAGGCCCTCTTGCAAATCAAAGGGTTTCCGACCGGCCAGATGGTGACGGTCGGATCGCTCGCGGCACGGCTCCATATTCGCCACCACAGCGCGGTCGAACTCGTCGATCGGCTGGAACAGGCGGGGCTGATCGAGCGCAGCGCCGATCGCGCGGACCGGCGGCGGGTCATGCTTCGGCTCACCGCCAAATCCGAGGCTTTGCTCTCCCGCCTCGCGCGCGCGCATTCCGAGGAACTGCGGCGGCTCGGCCCGGCGCTGTCCGGGCTCCTCGAAAAATTCTCGCCGCCGCAAACGGCGGAGGCCGCCGCGGGGGCATAACATTTCGGCCGGCGATCACTCTTCGGGCCGGCGGGCCAATACCTCGCGCTTGCCGACGTGGTTGGCGGCACTGACGATACCTTCCTTCTCCATCTGCTCGATCAGCTTGGCGGCGCGATTATAGCCGATCTGGAGATGGCGCTGGAGGAAGGAAGTCGATGCCTTGCCCTCGCGCGCGACGAGATCCACTGCCTGATCGAAAAGACTCATCTCGCCATCGGCGCCCGGGCCGCCGCCATATCCGCCGCCGGCCGCGTCATCCTCGGCGTCGGCCTCGGTCACCTCTTCGAGATAGGCGGGCTCGCCCTGACTGCGGAGAAAGGCGACGACATCCTCGACCTCGCGGTCGGAGACGAAGGGGCCATGGGTGCGGGTGATGCGCCCGCCGCCCATCATGTAAAGCATGTCGCCCTGGCCGAGAAGCTGCTCCGCCCCCTGCTCGCCGAGAATGGTGCGGCTGTCGAACTTGCTGATCACCTGGAAGCTAATGCGGGTCGGGAAATTGGCCTTGATCGTGCCGGTGATGACATCGACCGAGGGGCGCTGGGTCGCCATGATGACATGGATGCCGGCAGCGCGCGCCATCTGTGCCAAGCGCTGCACCGCCGCCTCGATCTCCTTGCCGGCGACCATCATGAGATCGGCCATCTCATCGATGACGACGACGATGAAGGGGAGCGGCTCCAGGGCCAGCGGCTGGTCCTCGAAGACGGCGCGACCGGTTTCGGCGTCGAACCCGGTCTGCACCCGGCGCGTCACCACCTCGCCCCGCTCACGCGCTTCGGCGACGCGCTCGTTATAGCCGCCGATATTGCGCACCCCGAGCTGGCTCATGGCGCGGTAGCGGCGTTCCATTTCGCGCACCGTCCATTTCAGCGCCGTCACCGCTTTCGCCGGTTCCGTCACCACCGGCGCCATGAGATGCGGAATGTCCTGATAGACCGAAAGCTCCAGCATCTTGGGGTCGATCATGATCAGCCGGCACTGATCGGGCGAGAGGCGGTAGAGGAGGCTCAGGATCATGGCGTTGACGCCGACCGATTTGCCCGACCCCGTGGTGCCGGCGATCAGGAGATGCGGCATGCGCGCGAGATCGGCGATCACGGGCGCGCCGCTGATATCCTTGCCGAGCGCGAGCGCGAGCCGGCCGGAATGCTTGCGCCACTCCTCGCTCTCCAGCAATTCGCTGAGATAGACCGTCTCGCGCTTGGCGTTCGGCACTTCGATGCCGATGACGTTGCGCCCGGGGACGGTCGCGATGCGGACGGCGACCACCGAGAGGCTGCGCGCGATGTCATCGGCAAGGCCGATGACACGGGCGCTGCGGATGCCGGGCGCCGGCTCCAATTCATAAAGCGTCACCACCGGGCCCGGACGGATGTCGCGGATCGTGCCTTGGACACCATAATCGGCAAGCACGCTCTCCAAAAGCCGGGCATTGGCCTCCAGCGCATCGGCGCTCGGCCCGGCCATGCCCCGCGCCGGCGCCGGTTTGAGCAGGCTGAGCGCCGGGAATTGCCAGCCGGTTTGCGGCAGCGGCAAGGCTTCCTGGCGCGGTGTCGGCTTCGAGCGATGGAGTGGCGCGATCACGCGGGCGCGCGGCGCGGGTGGGGCGGCGGGCGGATCTTCAGGCGGCGGGGCGACCGCCCGGGCCGCCCCGGCGAAGCCCTCTGGTACAAACCCTTCTGGCGGCGAGGCGAGAAGATCGCGCCCCAATATCGGGGCAAGCCGCATCTTCGCCGCCCGCCAGAGCCGCGCGAGCCGTCCGGCGCCATCGCGGCCATAGCGGACGCCGCTGCCGGTGAGCCTGATCGCGCCGCCGCCGGCCGCCCGCCATTCCGCGAGCGAAAGGCCAAAGCCGAGCAGAATGAGGCTTGCCGTGAGCGTCCCGCCGAGAGCAAGGACGATCGCAGCGCCAAGCGGGCCGAGGAGGCCGCGGCCGGCGGCGAGCGCGGTTGCCGCGACGAGGCCGCCGATGGCGCCGCCAAGGCCGGCCGGGCTCGGCCAGGCGATGGGCAAGGGAATGGCGGCAAGAAGCCCGGCAAGCGCCGGAAGGGCGAGAAGCAGCGCCATGAGCCGGAGCGGGGCCGCGCCAAACCCGCGATGCGCGGCAAGCCGCCACGCCCAGGCGAGCATGGCGAGTGCTGGCAAGACCCCGGAGACGCCGAAAAATTGCAGCAGCAGATCGGCGATCATCGCCCCGACCGGCCCCGCGAGGTTTCGTATTCCCGCCCGCGCCGCGGTATCGAGAGAGGGATCGGACGCCGAATAGGAGGCGAGCGCGATGAGCAGGGTGACACCGCCGAGCGCCAGCGCGAGGCCGCCGAGTTCGGCCAGTCGGCGGCCGATCAAGCCCCGGAGCTGGGGCGAGGCGAGGCGGCGCCCGGCCCGCTCTGTCCTGGCGAATTCACGCCGCGAGGCGGTGGCGGCCATGGCTTGGAATCCTTGAGATCATGGCGCAATACTACATCAGAACCGATTGCAGGAAAATCACCTTCCGAGAGGACGGGCATCATGCCGGCGGCGACGCAAGGCTTCTGTTGCGCCATTCCATCCCGATAGGGTACGAAATCGAGGGAATTTTGTCCGAAAGGCGGGGATGGTGAACACCAGGACGGCGTTGCGGCGGGTGTCAGAGCTGCGCTTGCAAGAGACCTTCGAGCATGAGCGGCGTGTCGGTGCGCTCAGCTTTGCCCTCGCCACCTATTTGGGCCTGCCCCCCGCCACCTGCACCGCCTATCGCTGTGCCGCCGAGCTGCATGATATCGGCAAGCTTGTGCTGCCCGATGCCGTGCTGGAGAAACCGGGACCGCTTTCGGCCGAGGAATATGCGCTGGTTAAGAACCATACCGAGCACGGGCACGACATATTGATGGCCGCGGGGGCGAAGGAATTGCTGTTGGCCGCCGAGGTCGCACTTTCACATCATGAGCGCTGGGACGGCTCGGGCTATCCGCACGGCCTTCGCGGCGAGGCCATTCCGGCGGCGGCGCGGCTGGTCGCGCTATGCGATGTCTATGCCGCGCTCCGCGAGGAGCGCCCTTATAAAACCCCGCTGTCGCACGAGGCGGCCTGTCATTGGCTGCTGCACCACGACGCGGCCGCGGGGTCGCGCGCGAGCGGGTTCGATCCCGATCTGCTCGCGGTTCTGGCGACGAACCCCGGAATGTTTCAGGTCGCTTTCGCGCAAGCCTGAACTTCGCGCAAGCCTGAACGGCGTCATCTCGCGCCACCCCGACTTGTGGCGATGTTTTCGCTTGCGTGTTCGCTGCATTGCACCTAAAAACCCTCCCGGGTCACGCCCCCCCACCGGGGCGCTTCTCTTCTGCAAGGGAGAGCCAGAGATGGCACACCACGCGCCGACGCCGGCATTGCGCCCGGCCAATCCCCATTTTTCCTCCGGCCCCTGCGCCAAGCGTCCCGGCTATTCGCTCGCGGCCCTCGACGGCGCGATGCTGGGTCGGAGCCATCGCGCGAAGCAGCCGAAAGCACGGCTGCTCGAAATCATCACCCGCGCGCGAGCACTTCTCGGCATGCCGGAGGATTGGCGGCTCGGGATCGTTCCCGCCTCCGACACCGGTGCCGTGGAATTGGCGCTGTGGTCGCTGCTCGGCCCGCGCCCGGTCGATGTCCTCGCGTTCGAGAGTTTTTCCGAAGGCTGGGCGAACGACATCGTGAAGCAGCTCAAACTGCGCGATGCCCGTGTCTTGCGCGCCGATTATGGCGATCTCCCCGATCTCACCCTGGTCGATCCCGCGCATGACGTCGTCTTCACCTGGAACGGCACCACGTCGGGCGTGCGTGTCCCCAACGCCGACTGGATCGCCGCCGACCGTGAGGGGCTGGCGATCTGTGATGCGACGTCGGCGGCGTTCGCCATGCCGCTCGCCTGGGACAAGCTCGATGTCGTCACCTGGTCGTGGCAGAAAGTGCTCGGCGGCGAAGGCGCGCATGGTATGCTGGCGCTGTCGCCGCGCGCTGTCGCCCGGCTCGAATCCCACACTCCCGCCTGGCCGATGCCAAAAATCTTCCGTCTCACCAAGGGCGGAAAACTGATCGAGGGCGTGTTCCAGGGCGAGACCATCAACACCCCGAGCATGCTCGCCGTCGAGGATGCGCTCGACGGGCTGCGCTGGGCGGAGCGGATCGGCGGGCTGCCCGCTCTGATCGCGCGCTCGGAGGCCAGTCTCGCTGCGATCAGCGCTTGGGTCGAAAAGAGCGACTGGGCCAAATTCCTCGCCCGCAACCCTGCCACCCGCTCCTCGACCTCGATCTGTCTCGCGATCAAGGCGCCGTGGTTCGAGAGGCTCGCGCCCGCCTCCCAGGCCGAGGCGGCGAAGAAGATCGCCTCCCTCCTCGAGGCCGAGGGCGTCGCCTATGACATCGCGAGCTATCGCGACGCGCCGCCCGGGCTTCGCATCTGGGCCGGGGCGACGGTGGAACCCGCCGACATCGCGGCATTGCTGCCCTGGCTCGACTGGGCGGCGGCCGAAATCGCCGCCCAATACGCTTCTCTCGCCGCGGAGTGAACAGATGCCGAAAATCCTGATCAGCGATAAGCTTTCGCCCGCCGCCGTCGATATATTTCGCGCCCGCGGCCTCGACGTCGATCTCCGCCCCGGCCTGACCCCGGCCGAACTCCGCGCCATCATAGCCCCCTATGACGGGCTCGCCATCCGCTCGGCGACCAAGGTGATGAAGGAGTTGCTCGACGCCGCCGGCAATCTCAAGGTCGTTGGCCGCGCCGGGATCGGCGTCGATAACGTCGATGTCAAGGCGGCGACGGCGCGCGGCGTCGTCGTGATGAATACGCCCAATGGCAACGCCATCACCACCGCCGAGCACGCGATCGCCCTGATGTTCGCCCTTGCCCGCCAGATCCCCGAGGCGACGCAATCGACCAAGGCCGGGAAATGGGAAAAGAACCGCTTCATGGGGGTCGAGTTGTTCGCGAAAACCCTCGGCCTGATCGGCTGCGGCAATATCGGCTCGATCGTCGCCGACCGCGCGCTCGGCCTCAAGATGAAGGTGATCGCCTATGATCCCTTCCTCAGCGAGCAGCGTGCGATTGATCTCGGCGTCGAAAAAGTGACGCTCGCGGAGTTGCTCGCGCGCGCCGATTTCATCACGCTGCACACCCCCCTCACCGACGAGACCCGCGACATCCTCTCGCGCGCGGCGCTGGCCAAGACCAAGCGCGGTGTGCGGATCATCAATTGCGCCCGCGGCGGCCTGATCGACGAGGAAGCGCTCTATGACGCGTTGCGCGCGGGCCATGTCGCGGGGGCCGCGCTCGATGTCTTTGCGGTCGAGCCGGCGACCGAAAACCCGCTTTTTACGCTCGAAAACGTGGTCTCGACACCACATCTCGGCGCTGCGACCGCCGAGGCGCAGGAGAATGTCGCGCTGCAGGTGGCCGAGCAGATGAGCGATTTCCTGCTGACCGGCGCCATCACCAACGCGATCAACATGCCCTCGGTCTCGGCCGAGGACGCGCCGCGGCTGAAACCCTATATGGCGCTTTGCCGCCAGCTCGGCGCCTTCGCCGGCCAGTTGACGCGGGCGCGGGAAGGGGTCTTGCGCCGCGTCACCATCGAATATGAGGGGCAGGCGGCGGCGCTCAATCAGAAGCCGCTGAGTGCCGCGGTGCTCGCCGGGCTGCTTTCGCCGATGTTTTCCGGCGTCAACATGGTGAATGCGCCATTGTTCGCGCGCGAGCGCGGGCTCGACATTGCCGAGACGGTGCATGACCGGCCGAGCGAATACCAGACGCTGGTTCGGGTCACGGTCACGACCGATGAACTCGAACGGAGCGTCGCCGGCACCCTCTTCGCCGGCGCCAAGCCGCGGCTCATCGAAATCAAGGGCATTCAGGTGGAAGCCGATTTCTCGCCGCACATGCTCTATGTGACGAACGAGGATCGGCCCGGCTTCATCGGCCGGTTCGGCGCCCTTCTCGCCGAGGCGGGGATCAATATCGCGACCTTCCATCTCGGCCGCGCCAATGCCGGGGGCGATGCGATCTGCCTGGTTTCGGTCGATGAGGCGGTGCCGGAGCCGGTTCTCGACGCCGTGCGCCGGCTGCCGCTCGTGCGGCAGGCGGAAACGCTGAGTTTTTGAGCAGGCGCGGGGCGTTTTGTTGCGGGAAATTTATCGCCGGCGGGGTGACAGGGGGGATTCTGGGGCCTAACGTTGCGAGTTGATCTCTTCACCCGCGCCATTCGGAGCCGCAGCATGACCGATGCCCGGCCGCCCCGCCGTATTCACAAGGTTTGGCTCGCCATTCTCGCGGGCAGCCTGCTCGCCGGAGCGATCGCCCTCATTCTTGCGCGGGAGCCGCGCGCGCGTGCTGCCTCGCCCCCGCCCGCGCCCTTTGCGGTGCCGGTGACGACGGTGCAGGCGCTGGCCGCCGATGTGCCGGAGGAGATGGTCGGCATCGGCAATGTCCAGGCGCTTTATGCCGTCACCGTCCGCGCCCAGGTCACCGGCTATCTGCAAAGCGTTCCGGTCGCCGAAGGGCAGATGGTCAAAAAGGGCGATCTTCTGGCGGTGATCGATCCGCGCCCGTTCCAGGCGGCACTCGATCAGGCGCGTGCGGCGAAGGCCCGGGACGAAGCCAATCTCGTCGCCGCCGAGCGCGATTTCGAGCGCTACAAGGTGCTCGCCAAGCACGAGTTCCAGTCCTGGCAGAACGTCGATGACCAGCAGGGGACGGTGGGCGCGCTCCGTGCCTCGATCCAGGCCGACGAGGCGGCGATCGAGCAGGCGGCGCTCAATCTCTCCTTTGCCCACATCACCTCGCCGGTCGATGGCCGCGTCGGCTTGCGGATGATCGACCCCGGCAATCTGATCACCGCGAACCAGAGCGGCGGGCTGATCAGCGTGACCGAAGTGCAGCCCATCACCGCCGTCTTCACGCTGCCCGAGATCGATCTGCCGCGCGTCATGGATGCGCGGGCAGCCGGGCCGGTCGCGGTGCGCGCCTATACCTCCGACAGCCGCACAATGCTTTCGGAAGGTGTGCTGCTGACGCCCGATAACCAGATCGACACCACGACCGGCACGATCAAGCTCAAGGCACAATTCGCCAACGCCGATAATCATCTCTGGCCGGGCCAGTATATCACGGCCCGCGTCGAGCTTGGCGTTCTGCGGCAGATCGTGACGGTGCCGGAGGCGGCGGTGGAACGCGGCGCGAACGGTATGTTCGTTTTCGTCGTCAAGCCCGATCAGACGGCGAGCGTGCGCCCGGTCACCGAGCGGCTGGAGCGCGATGGTGTGGCGGCCATCGCCAAGGGGCTCGCGCCGGGCGAGGTGGTGGTGGTGAACGGGCAGTCGCGCCTCGCCGAAGGCACGCATGTCGCGGTGCGGGCCGCGGAAAGCGGCGGCACCGGGTTGCACGAAGGCGGCTGACGGCATGAGCCTTTCGACCCCGTTCATCCGTCGTCCGATCGGCACCTCGCTCTTGATGGCGGCGCTGCTGCTCGTCGGTATCGCCGCCTACCCGTTTCTGCCCGTCGCCCCGCTTCCGAACATCGATTTTCCGACCATCGCCGTCACCGCGCAATTTCCCGGCGCCAGCCCCGAGACGATGGCGGCGACGGTCGCGACCCCGCTCGAGCAGCAATTCGCCACCATCCCCGGCGTCAGCCAGATGACGTCGCTCAGCGTGCTCGGCTATACGCAAATCATTCTGCAATTCGAACTCAGCCGCAACATCGACGGCGCCGCCGGTGACGTGCAAGCGGCGATCAATGCCGCATCGGGGCAATTGCCGAAGAATCTTCCGAGCCCACCTTCCTATTACAAAGTCAACCCGTCCGATTCACCGGTGCTGCTGCTCGCGATGCAGTCCGACACGCTGCCGATCACCGAGGTCGATGACTACGCCGAAAACGTGGTCTCGCAGCAGCTTTCGCAGATTTCCGGCGTTGCTCAGGTATTGGTCGCGGGCCAGCAGAAGCCGGCGGTGCGGGTGCGCGCCGATCCCGCCAAGCTCGCGGCGATGGGCATGACGCTCGAAGACGTGCGCTCGGCGCTCATGGAAACCACGGTCGACAACCCGAAAGGCAGCATCGACGGGCCAAAACGCTCCTTCACCGTTTTCGACAACGACCAGCTCACCCATGCGGCGGAGTATCAGAACGTCATCGTCACCTACCGCAATGGCGGGCCGGTTCGGGTGCGTGACATCGGGTCTGCGATCGATGGTGCGCAAAACCGCGAACTCGCCGCCTGGCAAAACGGCAAGCGCGGCATCCTCTTGGTCATATTCAAGCAGCCCGGCGCCAATGTCATCGACACCGTCGAGCGGGTGAAGCGCAAATTGCCGCAACTCGAAGCGGCCTATCCGCCTTCGATCCATCTCTACACCCTGGTCGATCGCACCCAGACCATTCGCGCGTCCGTCGATGACGTCGAATTCACCCTCATTCTGTCGGTCGTGTTGGTGGTGCTGGTGGTGTTTCTGTTTCTGCGCACTTTCTGGGCGACGATCATCCCGAGTGTCGCGATCCCGCTCGCCCTGATCTGCACTTTCGCCGGCATGTATGCGCTCGGCTATAGCCTCGACAATCTCTCGCTGATGGCGCTCACCATTGCCGTCGGCTTCGTCGTCGATGATGCGATCGTGATGCTGGAGAACATCTTCCGCCACATCGAAGGCGGCATGCGCCCCTTGGAGGCGGCGCTGAAAGGGGCGGGGGAGATCGGCTTCACCATCGTTTCCATCAGCCTCTCGCTGGTCGCGGTGTTCATTCCGCTGTTGTTCATGAGCGGCATCATCGGCCGGCTGTTTCGTGAATTCGCCGTCACTCTCTCGCTCGCGGTGCTGATTTCTGGCGTCGTCTCACTGACGCTCACGCCGATGATGTGCTCGCGGTTTTTGCGTCACGAGACCAAGCACAGCCTGTTCTATGACATCATGGAGCGTCTGTTCGATGGCATGGTCGCGTTTTACGCGCGCACGCTTGCGGTCGCACTCCGCTTCCGGCTGCTCACCCTGCTGAGCTTCATCGCCACCGTCGCCGTGACGGTCTATCTTTATATCGTCATTCCCAAGGGATTTTTCCCGCAGCAGGATATCGGCCTCATCATCGGCATGGCGGATGCGGCCCAGGATGTCTCTTTCGACGAGATGTATCATCGCCAGGAAGCGATCAACGACGTGGTGATGCACGATGCCAATGTGCAATCCTTCACCGCCTATGTCGGCGCCGGCGCGGGGGGACAGACCGGCAATTCGAGCCGCGCCTATATCAATCTCAAGCCCTGGGGCGAGCGCAAGCTCACGGCGCAGCAGGTGATCGAGGAATTGCGCCCGAAACTCGCGCAAGTGCCGGGCGTGCGGCTTTATCTGCAGGCGGCGCAGGATATCCGCGTCGGCGGGCGGCTGTCGCGCACCATGTATGAATACACGCTCCAGGATCCCGATCTCGGCGAGCTTTATGCCTGGGCGCCGCGGGTGCTCGAACGCCTGAAAACCGAGCCGCTGCTGCGCGATGTCGCGACCGACCAGCAAATGGCCGGCACGACGGCAACCCTGGTGATCGACCGCGACAAGGCGGCGATGTATGGCATCGAGCCGCAGCAGATCGACGATATCCTCTATGACGCCTTCGGCCAGCGCGAGGTGACGCAATATTT
>JAKAQU010000060.1 GCA_021819535.1 Pseudomonadota bacterium
TCCGATCTCGTCAGGAGTATGGCACTGGAGGCGAGACCAATGGCTGATGCGAAAACCGGCGGCGCTGCGCCGAAGACGAATAGATTCTTCAGGGTCGGGGCTAGTACCCTGGTTACCAGCCCAAGCATTTCCATCCCCATGCCGAGCGGTGCCAAGCCGCCGCCGCCGCCGGCGTCGACGTCACAGGTGTCGCCAAAGCCGGGCGAAAAGACCGCGAAGCCTGGAGCGTAATCCCCTCCCACCGCCGATCCCTCGCCATGCGAACTGCGGCTACGAGGACGCCGACGACCTCGCGGAGCTTCACCGCAACCCGGAAATCGCGGCCTTTCTCGACGGTCGCGGGTAGCCCCATGACCACCGGGCGGTCTGGATCAAGGCGCTCGTGCCGCAGACGGAAAATCGACGGAAAATCCTTCTTTTTCTGAAGAAAAAGGAGCAAAATGACGCTTATCCGTTTTCCGTGGTGGAGGTAAGCCATGTTGCGGGTCATGCGCTTCTTCGTTGCCATCTTCGTGGCCATGGCGCCGCCGGCATTGGCGGAAGAAGGGGCGGCGCCCGTCGCGGGCGCTTCGGCTCCGCCCGATCAGACCCAGCTCTTCCATTCCGGCCAGCGCCAGCAAGTGATCGGTCAGGACCAGTTGAAAACGCTCGGACCAATGGCAAGCCCTTCACAGGGCATGGTATTCACCCCCGGCGGTAATGCCATCTCACCGGGGCTCATCGGCGGGCAAGGCGGGCGCATAATGCTGAATGGCATGAGCGCCGGCGGACGGTAATCGTCTGGCCTTTGCGCCCGAGGGGTATTTTCAGAAAACCCCCATGAGGGCGCGGACATGGGCGGCGGCGGAGGCGGCTAGGGCGTCGAGATTATAGCCCCCTTCGAGCACCGAGACGACCCGCCCCTTGGCGTGGACCTCGGCGAGGGCCACGAGTTTTTCGCTGATCCAGGCGAAATCCCGCTCCGTCAGCCGCAATTCGGCGAGCGGGTCGGCGTAATGGGCATCGAACCCGGCGGAGATGATCAGCAATTCGGGGACGAAGGCATCGAGCGCGGGGAGCAGCGCGCCCTCCCAAATGGTGCGGAAATCACCGCCATTGCTTCCGGGCGGAAGCGGCATGTTGACGATGTGATCGCTGATCCCGCCGTCAATCCCGGTGCCGGGATAGCAGGGATGCTGATGGCTGGAGGCATAAAAAAGATCGCTGTCGGCGGCGAAGGCGGCTTCGGTGCCGTTGCCGTGATGAACATCGAAATCGACCACCGCGATGCGCCTCAGCCCCCAGCGCGCGCGCGCCTGATGAGCGGCGATGGCGGCATTGTTGAACAGGCAGAACCCCATGGCGCGGCCGGGCTCGGCGTGGTGGCCGGGCGGGCGGACGGCGACGAAGGCGGCGCGCGCCCAGCCCTCCATCACCGCGTCGACGGCGGCCGCGGCACCGCCGGCGGCGTGCAGGGCGGCTTCGGCGCTGCCGCTGCTCATCACCGTATCGGGATCGAGCGGGACGATTTCGCCGGGCGCAGGGCGGGTTCCGAGGATCGACGCGATATGGCCGGCGCTATGGACGCGCTCCAATTGGGCATGGGTTGCGGCCGGCGCCTCCTCGCGGAGGAGTGGCGCGAATTCCGGGGCTTCGAGCGCACGCAGAACGGCGCGGAGACGATCGGGGCATTCCGGATGCCAGCCGCCGGGGTCGTGATCGAGGCAGGCGGGGTGGGTGAAAAGGGCAACACTCATTCCGCCACCTCGCCAACTTCGCCCTCTTCGCCGGGCTGAGATGGGCGGCGGCGGATGAGGAAGCTGAACACGCCGGCCTCTTCGCTGAACGCGAGCAAAGCATTGCCGGTATCGCGGCAAAACGCCTGGAAATCGGCGACCGAGGCGCGATCGGTCGCGAGCACACGCAACTGCGCGCCGGGGGCAAGCCCGCGCAACACCCGATTGGCCCGCAGCACCGGCAATGGGCAGCGCAATCCTTTGACGTCGAGAACGGTATCGCTCATGCTGGCCTTTTTTCCCCAAGGGCGATTCTGCGGCGAAAAACCGGCGCCGGCAAGGGATGAGCGCTGATTGTCAATGTATGGACCGGCGTGATCCCGAGCCGTTCCGCGACCCTGCCGCATGCCGTCTTGCCGCCCCCGCTCTCAGGGCAGGGACTTCGCCCCAGCCCCCCGACCAAAGGCAATGCCTTTGGAAACCGATCTGGAATAAGGGGTTGGGGGCGCCGGCACCCTCCGATCGCCCTGGGAAGGGGGGGAGAGCGCCTTGGCGTCCCTCCATGGGCGCGGTATAAATAAGAAAAACAACGATCAGGAGGCGGTGCCGTGGCCAATGACGATCACCCAGCCGAGATGAGCTATGTCCATGGCGCGAGCCCGATGCCGCTCCTCGGCGAGACGATCGGCGCGGCACTCGCCGCGGCCGCGCGGGAGGCGGGTGGGCGTATTGCCTTGATCAGCCGCCACCAGGGCATCCGCCTGACTTATGCCGAACTCGACCGTGAAGTGAGCCGGATCGCCTCTGGCCTCCTCGCCCTCGGCCTCTCGCGCGGCGATCGCATCGGCATCTGGTCGCCCAACAACGCGGAATGGCTGCTGACGCAATACGCCGCCGCGCGCGCCGGGATCATTCTCGTCACCCTCAACCCCGCTTATCGGGTGAACGAACTCGAATACGCGCTCAATCTTTCCGGCTGCGCTGCGATCGTGCTGGCACGGCATTTCAAGACCTCCGATTACGAGGCGATGCTGCGCATCCTGATCCCAGACCTCGCCGATCCCGCAGGAAGGGTCGAAAGCGCGCGCCTGCCCGCGCTCAAGCGCGCCATTCTGATTGGCAATGACGCGGTGCCGGGCTTTCTTCCCTTTGCCGCGATCGCGCGCGCAGCGACATCGGCCTCCGATGCCGCGCTCGCCAAAATCGCGCCCCGGCTGCAATTCGACGATCCGATCAACATCCAGTTCACGTCCGGCACCACCGGCTTCCCCAAGGGGGCGACGCTCACTCACCATAATATCCTCAATAACGGCTTTTTCGTCGGCGAGGCGATCCATCTCGGCCCCGATGATCTCGTCTGTGCGCCGGTGCCGCTCTATCATTGTTTCGGGATGGTGATGGCCAATCTCGCCTCGCTCACCCACCGCGCGGCGGTGGTCTATCCGAGCGCCGGGTTCGAGCCACTCGCCGTTCTCGAAGCCGTCGCCGAGGAGCGTTGCACCGCGCTCTATGGCGTGCCGACGATGTTCATCGCCGAACTCGACCATCCCGATTTCGCGCGCTTTGATCTCTCCTCGCTCCGCACCGGCATCATGGCCGGCTCGCCCTGCCCGATCGCGGTGATGCGCCGGGTGATGGAACGGATGAACCTGCACGAAATCACCATCGCCTATGGCATGACCGAGACCAGCCCGGTCAGTTTCCAGAGCGCGGTCGATGATCCGGTGGAAAAGCGGGTCGCGACCGTCGGGCGCATCCAGCCGCATCTCGAAGTGAAGATCATCGATGCCGAGGGGGGCATCGTGCCGCGCGGCACCCCGGGCGAGCTGTGCACGCGGGGCTATTCGGTGATGCTCGGCTATTGGAACGATCACGAAAGAACCGCCGAGGCGATCGATGCCGCCGGCTGGATGCATACCGGCGATCTCGCGACGATCGATGACGAGGGGTATTGCGCGATCGTCGGGCGGATCAAGGATCTTGTCATCCGTGGCGGCGAGAACATCTATCCGCGCGAGGTCGAGGAATTTCTCTATCGCCATCCCAAGGTGCAATCGGCACAGGTGGTGGGTCTCCCCGATCCGAAATACGGCGAGGAACTCTGCGCCTGGATCCGCCTCAATGACGGCGAAAGCGCGACCGAGGAAGAAATTCGTGACTTCTGCCGGGGCGAGATCGCGCATCAGAAAATTCCGCGCTATATTCGCTTCGTCGATGATTTCCCGATGACGGTGACCGGAAAAATTCAGAAATTCATCATCCGCGAGAAGATGATCGCCGAACTCGGTCTCGGCGAAAACGAAAATAGCGCGGCGCGTGGCGGATAGCGCCACCGCCGACAAGCGGGCCCGGCCGCGCCGGCGCCGCGGGTCTCACGGCGGCCCGATCATCCATCGCATCGGCGTGCCGCGTGATTCCTGGCGCGATATCTATCATTTTCTGCTTTCGCGCTCATGGGCTGCCTTTTTCGGCTTCGTGATCGCGCTTTATCTGGCGCTCAATCTGGTTTTCGCGGCACTTTACGCGCTGCAACCCGGAAGCATCAGCGGCACCAAGACGGGCTCGGTGCTGGACGCCTTCTTCTTTTCGGTCGAGACGATGGCGACGATCGGCTTCGGCGCCATGCATCCGGATACGCTCTATGCGCATATCCTCGTCACCGTGGAGGCGATGCTCGGCATTCTGTTCGTGCCGCTCGCGACCGGGATCATCATCGCCAAGTTCACGCTGCCGACGGCGCGCGTTCTGTTCAGCCGCAACATGGTGATCTCTCCGGTCGATGGTGTGCCGACGCTGATGCTGCGTCTTGCCAATATTCGCGCGAACCAGATCGTCGAAGCACGGATCAACCTCACGCTCGCGCGGACCGTGACGACGCGGGAGGGGCTGCGGCTGCGGCGGTTGTTCGATCTTCCCCTGCAGCGCAACGCCAATCCGCAATTCGCGCTGAGCTGGATGGTGATGCACCCGATCGGGCCGGACAGCCCGTGCCGCGCCATGAGCGCCGCGGAATGGCGGGATGAGGATATCCTCATCTTCGCCGTCGTCACCGGCCTCGATGCCACCACATCGACCATGGTTCACGCGCGGCACATGTATCACGGCGGCGACATCCTGTTCGGCCATACTTTCGAGGACATATTGAGCTGGCAGGCGCCCGGCGAAGTGCATATCGACTATCGCCGCTTTCACGCGACGCGCGCGGTTTCGGCCGAAGCCGCGAACGCCCTCTGAACGGCTGGCACGACGGGTCAAGCAAGCAGCGGTCGGGCCGTTTTTTGCGCGGGGCCAGTTTTGCCCAGATTCCCGTTTTACTCAGACTCTGGCGAGCCAGTCTTGCGCCGCGCGATCGGCGCCGGAGGGGAGGGGGGCCGCGGGGGCGCGCAGCCAGTGCAGGATATCGCCGATCGCGACGCCGTGCCCGTGATCGCGCAGCAGAAGGTGATAGGCGTTGGGATAATAGGCGAGGCGGAGATCGGGAGGCGCTTCCACGAGCAGGCGGCGCCAGGACGCGGCCATCGCCTGTTTCGGCACCAATTCGTCGTGCCCGCCATAGAGCACCAGGGTCGGCGCCGTGACATGCCGGCTCGCGGCGAGCGCCTCGTCCATCAGGTCGACGAGGCCGCGCGCCGTTCCGATCCTAGTCTCATGGATGGTGAGCGGGTCGGTCGAGAGCCGGATCAGGGCGGCGCGATTATCGCTTGCCGTCACGTGCGCGGCGGTGCCCGAAAGCCGCCAGTTGGGTGCGGCACTGGCGGTGAGCCAGAGGGCACCGCGCAGAAAAAGATTCATCTCCGACCATCCCCAGACCGCCGGCGCGACCAGGATATAGCCGCTCGCCGGCGGCGCATCGGCGCTGGCGGCAAGAGAGAGGAGAACGGCGCCGCCCATGCTTTCGCCCATCAGATAGAGCGGCGTTCCCGGATATTTGGTGCGGAGCAGGCGCGCCATGGTGGCGGCATCGCGCACCAAAGCCTTGCTTCCCGGCCAGAGCCCGCGCCCCGCGGTCGCGCCAAACCCGCGCTGGTCCGGGGCATAGAGCGCGAGGCCGGCGGCGGCGAGGGTGGGGGCGGGAATTTCGAAGGCGTCACGGCTGTCGTTGAAGCCGTGCAGGGCGAGCACCACGCCGGTCGGCGGAAGATCGGCGGGCGGAAGCCAGCTTCGGTAGGGAAGAGAGGTGCCATCGGCCATGACGAAGGCGCCATCCGTGATCGTCGGCGGGGGCACCTTGGGCCGCGCGTGCCACTCCGGTTGCGCGGCACAAGCCGCAAGCGTGGTCGCAAGCCCCATGAGCGCCGTCCGCCGTCTCATATCTTCGCCTCTCCGCGCCGCGTGGCGGCTTGGTTGAAAATGCGGCCGACATCGCTATCATCCCCCTCGCCATGCGACCAGAGAGGACGGCCATGCCCGCCGGCGATACCCTGTCTCCCCAAACCACCACCCCCACCGAGATCATTCACGTCGATCAGCGTGTGGTCGCCTGCGATGGCGGCGGTGGGCCGCTCGGCCATCCCCGCGTGTTCTTGCGCATACCGGGGCGCGAGGTGATGTGCCCTTATTGTTCTCGGCTGTTCGTCGTCAACGAGGGCGTGCCACCGGCTGACGGGCATTGATCGGCTGGCCCGCGCCATGACCGATGCGCCGCCGCCGCGCCCGCTTGCGCCGCGCCTGGTGCTGATCGACGGCTCCGGCTTCGTTTTCCGCGCCTTTCACGCCCTTCCGCCGATGACGCGCCCGGACGGCACGCCGGTGAATGCGGTGTTCGGCTTCTGCAACATGCTGGCGCGGTTCTTGCGCGAGCATGAGGGCACCCATCTCGCGGTGATTTTCGATGCCGGGCGCAAGACTTTCCGCAACCGGCTTTATCCCGACTACAAGGCCCATCGCCCCGAGCCGCCGCCCGAACTGGTGCCGCAATTCGCGCTCGTGCGCGAGGCGACGGAGGCCTTCGGCGTCCCCGCGATCGATGCCGTCGATTGGGAGGCCGATGACCTGATCGCGGCTTACACGAGCGCTGCCGAGGCGCTCGGTGGCGAGACGCTGATCGTCTCGTCGGACAAGGATCTGATGCAACTGATCCGCCCCGGGGTCGGCCTGCTCGACCCGATCAAGCAAAAGCCGATCGGCCCCGCCGAGGTCGTTGCGAAATTCGGCGTGCCCCCCGGGAAATTGATCGATTTGCAGGCGCTCATGGGTGATGCCGCCGACAATGTGCCGGGTGTCCCCGGGATCGGGCCGAAAACCGCGGCGCAATTGCTCGGCGAATTCGGTGATCTCGACGCCGTTCTCGCAGAGGCACCGGCGATGAAACCCTCGAAGCGGCGTGACGCCTTGATCGCGCATGCCGATGAGGCGCGGCTTTCGCGCGAATTGGTGACTTTGCGCGCAGATGCGCCGCTGCCCCGGCCGCTCGCAGCCCTCGCCGTCGCCGAGCCCGATCGCGGGCGTCTTGCCGCCTGGCTCGCGGCGCAGGATTTTCGTAGTCTTTCGCAACGGCTTGGCCTCGATGCGCCGCCGCCGGCCGCGGCCAAAAACGCCCCCGCGCCGGCAGCGCTCGGCGCGCGCGAAATCGCCGCGGGCTTCGGCCCCTACGAGACGGTAACGGACGCGGAAGCGCTGGCGCGCTGGATCACTGACGCGAGCAGGCTGGGCGTCGTCGCGCTCGATACCGAAACCGACGGGCTCGATGCGCTACGGGCGCGCCTCATCGGCTTCTCACTCGCGACCGCGCCCGGGCGCGCCTGCTATGTGCCGCTCCGCCATGAAGGTCTCGCCTCGCAGCTCACCCCGGAGGAGGCCCTGGCCGCGCTCGCCCCTCTGCTCGCCGATGCCGCGGTTTTGAAGATCCTGCAAAACGCCAAATTCGACCTCGCCGTCTTCGCCCGCGCCGGCCTTCGCGAGATCGCGCCGATCGACGATACCATGCTGATCTCCTACGCGCAGAGCGCCGGCGCGCACGGGCAGGGGATGGACGAACTCGCCCTTCTTCATCTCGGCCACCGTCCGATCTCCTATGACGAGGTGACGGGGACGGGGCGGGCGCGGATTCCCTTCGCGATGGTGCCGATCGAGCGCGCCTCCGCCTATGCCGCCGAGGATGCCGATGTCACGCGCCGGCTCTGGCAAACGCTCCGCCCGACCCTTCGCGTCAACAAGGCGCTGGCACTCTATGAGCAGGTCGAGCGGCGGCTGATCCCGGTCTTGCTGGCGATGGAGCAGGCCGGCGTTCTCGTCGATGCGGCCGAGCTTTCGCGCATTTCCACCGAATTCGCCGCCCGCATGGCGGAGATGGAGCGCGAAATCCATGGCCTCGCCGGCCATCCCTTCAATCTCGCGAGCCCGAAGCAGCTCGGCGAGGTTTTGTTCGATGAACTCGGCCTTGCCGGCGGCAAGCGTATGAAAACCGGCGCCTGGGGCACCGATGCCGCGGTATTGCAAAGCCTCGCCGATGAGGGGCACGAAATCCCCGCCCGCATTCTCGCCTGGCGCCAACTCGCAAAACTGAAATCGACCTATGCCGATGCGCTGGTCAACGAAATCAATCCTGAAACCGGGCGCGTCCATACCAGCTTCGCGATGGCGGTGGCGAGCACCGGGCGCCTCTCCTCCACCGACCCCAATCTGCAGAATATTCCGATACGCACCGAGGAGGGCGGGCGCATTCGCCGTGCCTTCATCGCGGCACCGGGTGATCTCCTGATCAGCGCCGATTATTCGCAGATCGAACTCCGCCTTCTCGCCCACGTCGCCGATATTCCAGCCCTCAAGGAAAGCTTTGCGCGGGGCGAGGACATTCACGCCCGCACCGCGTCCGAAGTGTTCGGCGTCGCGATGGCGGGGATGGACGCCTTGACGCGGAGACGCGCCAAGGCGATCAATTTCGGCATCATCTATGGCATCAGCGCGTTCGGGCTCGCGCGCCAGCTCGGCACCACACCCGGCGAGGCGCGGCTTTACATCGATGCCTATTTTGCCCGCTATCCCGGGATACGCGCCTATATGGAGCGCATGAAGACGCTGGCGCGCGAGCAGGGCTATGTGCAGACCCCGTTCGGCCGGCGCTGTTACATCCCGGGGATTGCGGATCGCAACGCGGCGCGGCGCGCCTATGCCGAGCGCCAGGCGATCAACGCGCCGCTGCAGGGGGGGGCGGCCGATATCATCAAGCGCGCCATGGTGCGCCTGCCCGGCGCTCTTGCCGCGGCCGGTCTTGGCGCACGGCTCGTGCTGCAGGTGCATGACGAATTGCTGCTCGAAGCACCGCGCGCGAACGCAAGTGCCACGGCTCGTCTCGCCGCCTCGGTGATGCGCGAGGCCGCATCGCTCAGCGTGCCGCTCGAAGTCGAGACCGGGATCGGCGAGAACTGGGCCGATGCGCATTGAATTCGCCCCGCCGCGATCGGCGGCCGGATGTCATATCGGTTTGTTCCCACCCCATTGCGCGATCGGCGCGCGCCAGCCGCGATAGATCGCCATCAGGCGCAGGAAGACGCAGATCGCGCCACCGAGCAGCATCGGCAGCAGCGGCGGGATCGCGAGCACATGGCCGAGCGCGACCGTGGCACCGGCCGCGAGTGCCGCCAGGGCATAAAGATCGCCGCGCAGCACGAACGGCACGTCACCGGCCAGCACATCGCGCGTCATCCCGCCGCCGATGCCGGTGATCATGCCGAGGATCGCCGCCATCACCGGATTGATGCCGTAATCGATCGCCTTCTGCGTGCCGGTGACGGCGAACAGGGAGAGGCCTACCGCGTCGAACAGCAATATCGGCCGTTGCAGCACGGCGATGCGCGGGTACCACCAGAAGATGATCAGCCCGCCGGCGATCGCAATCAGGAAATAGTGGAGATGGGTGATCGCAACCGGCGGCACGGCGCCGATCAAGACATCCCGCGCCATGCCGCCAACCACCGCCACCACGAACGCGAGAAAAAGAACCCCGAACAGGTCGAAGCGTTTCTGCACGCCGACCAGCGCGCCGCTGGCCGCGAACACCAGCGTCCCGATCCAGTCCAGCACGTCGGTCAGCGTGTGGAGGAGCGGACTTTGCAACAGCGCAACCAATGGCTGCGTCGTCACGTCGGTTGCAGCCACGCGCCAGCCGCGGCGAGCATCGTCGTAATGCCGGTGCGCAAGGTCGGGTCGATCACCGGGGCGAAGTCCGGCGCGTGATTGGCCGGCAGCTCATCGACTTTCCCCGCCGCCTGCGCCTTCCGATAGGTCTCCGGGTCGATGCCGCCGACCACCCAGAATACCGATGGCACGCCCCAGGCGGTGCCGAACAGCCCGAAATCCTCGCTGGCCGTGGCGGAGCCCACTTCGCTCACGCGCTCGCTTCCGAACCGGCGTTCCAGCGCTTCCACAACCTTCCGGGTCGCCGCGGCATCGTTGCGAGTTAGCGGGAATTCGCTCAGCACCGAGAACGCAGGCGGCTTGGGCGCGCCGGCGGCTTCCGCTTCCGCATCCAGGATGCGCTTGATCGCGCCGAGCACGCGGGCGCGCACCTCCTCCTTGAACGTGCGGACATTGAGCCGCAGTAAAGCGCGGTCGGGGATGATGTTCTCATTCGTGCCGGCCTGCATCGTGCCGATTGTGACCACGGCGGAATCGGTCATTGCCACCTCGCGCGAGACCACTGTTTGCAGGCGCATGACCGCGGACGCGGCCATGACCACGGGATCGACACTCTTCTGCGGCATCGAGCCATGGGCGCCGCGACCGAACAGCGTCACCTCCCAGCTGTCCCCGGCCGACAGCATGGCCCCGACATGCCAACCGATCTGTCCCGCCGAGAGCGGCATCACGTGCTGGCCGAGGCAAATATCCGGCTTCGGGAAGCGCTTGACCATGCCGTCCTCGATCATCGCCCGCGCGCCTTTGCCAATCTCCTCGCCTGGCTGGAACACCGCCATCACCGTGCCGCGCCACGTGCTCCGATTTTCTGATAGGATGCGCGAGGCTCCCATCAGCCATACGATGTGCATGTCGTGGCCACAGGCATGTGCGATGGAGGTTGCCTGCCCGAAGCGATCGGTGCCGGTGCGATCGCTGGCATAAGGGAGGCCGGTGCTCTCCTTGATCGGCAGCGCGTCCATATCGGCCCGCAGCAGCACGGTCGGACCATCGCCGTTGCGCAACAGCCCGACCACGCCCGTGCCGCCGACCTCTTCCGTGACCTCGAAGCCGCATTGTCGCAGCCATGACGCCGCCAGCCCCGAAGTACGCTTCTCCTGCATCGAGAGTTCGGGATTGGCGTGGAGATCGCGGTAGATGCCCTCCAGCTCGGTGAGCAGGTCGGCCGAGGGATCGGGCATCGCCGGGATAGCGGCAGCGGCGGCCATTTGATTGCTCTCCATCAGGCGCGGGTTGATCGGGGCTGCGCCGGCGAGACGGCATCGCATTGCAGGCGCGGTTCGGTCTTTTCGCTCCAGACCAGCAACTCGGCGGCGATGCGCCATGCGGCCTCGCGCGGCAGTGCGTCCGGACGTTCGATCAGGGCCAAGAGGTCGAGCACCCGAATGCGGTCCGCGGAGGGATCGGACGAGGCGGCGCCGCAATATCGGCACATAGCAGAACCTCCTGGCCGGGCCGCCGATCGGTCGTCAGAGCTTGGCGTTGGCGGCGATCCAGGCTGCGAATGCCGACATGAAATCGCACAAGAGTCAATGTTTGTGCAAAACCTGATACCGCAACGCGAGACTGTTCTCT
>JAKAQU010000061.1 GCA_021819535.1 Pseudomonadota bacterium
ATCTTCGCCCGCACTCACGCCAAACGGCTCGCATCGAGCGCCGCCTGGAGGATATAGGCGGCGGCGAGGCGGTCGACGCGCCCGGCGCGCTTGCCGCGCGATAAATCGGCCTCGGCGATCAGCATGCGGTTGACCGCGGCGCTGGAGAGCCGTTCATCCCAGAAGGCGAGCGGCAATCCGGCCGCCGCGGCGAGCGCTTGCGCCCAGTCCTGCGCCGCCTGTGCCGCGGGGCCGAAACCGCCGTCGAGGGAGAGCGGCAAGCCGCAGACCAGCCCGCCCACCCCTTCCCGCGCCGCGATGGCCGCGATCTCGGCGGCGTTCTCGCGCAGTTTTCCGCGCTTGAGGCTGCCATAGGGCGAGGCGAGGAGAGAGGTCGCGTCCGAAAGCGCGAGACCGATGGTCTTGCTGCCGGGATCGATGCCGAGGAGGCGCGCGCCGGGCGCGAGGCCGGCGCGGAGGGCACGGAGTTCGGCCAGCCGGTTCGGGTTGCTGCGCGCCATGCCGGCCGTTATGGTCCGCCTCCGCGCCCAGGCCAAGAGTGCGTCATCAAGAGAGAATTTCCATGTCGCTCGACCCCGCGACCGTCCGTCGCATCGCCCATCTCGCCCGCATCCATATCGAAGCGGACGACATCCCCCGCTGGCAGGCCGAACTGAACGGCATCCTCGGCTGGATCGAACAATTGGCGGCGCTCGATGTCGCGGGTGTGCCACCGCTCACCGGTGTCGCGGAGACCGCCCTCCCGATGCGGGAAGATGTGGTGACGGATGGCGGCATGCCTGAGAAAATCCTCGCCAACGCGCCGTCGCGCGCCGATTCCTATTTTGTGGTGCCGAAGGTGGTGGAATGAGCCTCACCGATCTCACCCTCGCGCGGGCGCGCGAGGGGTTGCGAAAGAAAGAATTTTCCGCGCGCGAACTGACGGAGGCGCATCTCGCGGCGATCGAGGCGCTGAACCCGCAGCTCAACGCCTTCGTCACCGTCACGCATGAGCTTGCAGGCGCCGCGGCCGATGACGCCGATCGGGCGCTGGCGAGAGGCGAGGGGGGGGCACTTGCCGGTATTCCGCTCGCGATCAAGGATCTTTTCTGCACGGAGGGCGTGCGCACGACGGCGGCGAGCCGTATCCTGGAAAATTTCGTGCCGCCTTACGAAAGCACGGTGACGGCGAAGCTCAAGGCTTCCGGTGCGGTGTTCCTCGGCAAAACCAATCTCGACGAATTCGCCATGGGGTCTTCCAACATGACCTCGGCCTTCGGCGCGGTCACCAATCCGTGGCAGCGCGGTGGCGATCCGGCCGCCCTCGTCCCCGGTGGCTCCTCCGGCGGCTCGGCGGCGTCGGTTGCGGCCCGGCTCGCGCTCGCCGCGACAGGGACGGATACGGGGGGATCGATCCGCCAGCCGGCGGCGTTTTGCGGCATAGCCGGCATCAAGCCGACCTATGGCCGCTGCTCGCGCTATGGCATCATTGCTTTCGCGTCCTCGCTCGATCAGGCGGGGCCGATGGCGCGGACGGTCGAGGATTGCGCGATCCTGCTCGGCGCCATGGCCGGGTTCGATCCAAAAGATAGCACGTCTGCCGACCGGCCGGTGCCTGATTTCGCCGCCGCCTGCGGGCGCGGGATCAGCGGTTTGCGGATCGGCGTGCCGCTCGAATACGCGGCCCCCGGGGTTTCGGGCGAGATCGCTGCTCTTTGGGAGCGCGGGCGGGCGTGGCTGCGCGCGGCGGGGGCGGAGCTGGTCGAAATCTCGCTCCCGCACACAAAGCAGGCGCTGCCGACCTATTACATCGTCGCGCCGGCCGAAGCCTCCTCCAATCTCGCGCGCTATGATGGTGTGCGCTTCGGGCGGCGCGAGGAGGGGGGTGATCTGACCGAGCTTTATGAGGCAACACGCGCCGCAGGCTTCGGCGATGAGGTCAAGCGCCGCATCCTGATCGGCACCTACGTGCTCTCGGCCGGGTATTACGACGCCTATTATCTCCGCGCGCAGAAAATCCGCACGCTTATTCTCAGGGATTTTCAACGAGCGTTCGAGACATGCGATGCGATCCTGACGCCGACCGCGCCGACCGCCGCCTTCGCGCAGGGGGAGAAGATGGATGATCCGGTGACGATGTATCTGAACGACATCTACACCGTCCCGGCGAGCCTTGCCGGGCTTCCGGCGATATCGGTGCCGGCCGGGCTCGATCCTGAGGGGCTTCCGCTCGGCCTCCAGGTGATCGGCAGGCCATTCGACGAGGAGACGGTGTTCGCCGTTGCCGACAAGATCGAAAAAGCGGCGGGATTTTCCGCTTTGCCCGCCCTTCGCGCCGGAGCCTGAGCGATGAGCTACACGATCGACGGCAAGACCGGCCCCTGGGAACTCGTCATCGGGCTCGAAGTGCATGCTCAGGTGATCTCGCGGGCCAAACTCTTCAGCGGCGCCGCGACCGTCTTCGGGGGTGCTCCCAACAGCCAGGTGAGCTTCATCGATGCGGCTTTCCCCGGCATGCTGCCGGTGATCAACCGCGAATGCGTGGCCCAGGCCGTTCGCACCGGGCTCGGCCTCAACGCCGAAATCCATCTGGAAAGCCGGTTCGATCGCAAGAATTATTTCTACGCCGATCTCCCCGCCGGCTATCAGATCAGCCAGTATCAGCATCCGATCGTCGGGCGCGGCGTGATCGAAATCGAACTCGCCGATGGCGAGGTGCGACAGATCGGCATCACCCGGCTCCATCTCGAACAGGATGCCGGAAAATCCCTGCACGATCAGCACCCGACGAAATCTTATATCGATCTCAACCGCGCCGGGGTCGCGCTGATGGAGATCGTGAGCGAGCCGGATTTGCGCAGCCCCGAGGAAGCCGGCGCCTATCTGCGCAAATTGCGCACCGTTCTCCGCTATCTCGGCACCTGTGACGGCAATATGGACGAAGGCTCGATGCGTGCCGACGTCAATGTCTCGGTGCGTAAATCGGGCGAGCCCTTCCGCACCCGCTGCGAGGTGAAAAACGTCAATTCGGTGCGTTTCGTCATGCAGGCGATCGAGGCCGAGGCGAGGCGCCAGATCGCGGTCTGGGAGGAAGGCGGCACCGTCCTTCAGGAAACCCGACTTTTCGAGCCGGCGCGCGGCATCACGCGGAGCATGCGGAACAAGGAAGACGCGCATGATTACCGCTATTTCCCCGACCCCGATCTTTTGCCGCTCAAGCTCGATCCGGCCTGGGTCGAGGCGTTGCGTGCCGATCTGCCGGAACTGCCGGACGCGAAAAAGCAGCGCTTCATGGCCGAATACGGGCTTCCCGCCTATGATGCCGGCGTGCTCGTCGCCGAGCAGGCGAGCGCCGATTATTTCGAGGCGGTGGCGCGCGGGCGCGAGGGAAGGTTTGCCGCCAATTGGGTGATCGGCGATCTCTTCGCGGCGCTGAACCGCACCGGGCGCACGATCGAAACCTCGCCGGTTGCGCCTGGTGCCCTCGGCGAATTGCTCGATCTGGTGGCGGACGGCACGATCAATGGCCGCATCGCGAAAGACGTATTCGAGGATATGGTTGAGAGCGGCGAGGCGCCGGCGGAAATCGTTGCGCGTAAGAATCTCCGCCAGGTGACCGACACCGGCGCGATCGAAAGTGCGGTCGCGAGCGTTCTCGCGGCGAACGCCGACAAGGTCGCGGAATACAAATCCGGCAAGGAAAAATTGTTCGGCTTTTTCGTCGGCCAGGTGATGAAGGCGATGGCGGGAAAGGGCAATCCCGCCCTCGTCAACGACGTCTTGCGCCGCCATCTCGCCTGACGCGCCGGGCATGGCGCGCGGCCTTCGTTTTCTTCTCCGCGCTGTCGAGGCGCTCGCGGCGATATTGGTGATCGTTGAGGTCGCGATCCTGTTCGCCGGCGTGATCGCGCGCTACGTGTTCGATGCGCCGCTCGTGTGGTCGGACGAACTCGCCGGCGCGCTCTTTCTCTGGCTCGCCATGCTGGGGGCGGCGATCGCGCTCGCGCGGGGCGAGCATATGCGTCTTGCGACCCTCGTCGGCCTCGCGCGCCCCCGGCTCCGCGCGCTCTGCGATGCGTTCGCCAATGCCCTCGTCATGGTGTTCGTGCTCGAAATCATCGGCCCTGCCTTGACCTATACGATCACCCAATGGCCGGTCGCGAGCCCGGCGCTCGAATTTTCCGATGGCCTCCGCGTTGCCGCCCTCGTTGCCGGCGCCGGCCTCATGCTGGTGATCGCGGCCTTTCGGCTGATGGCCGGAAGCGGGCTTCGCGGCGGGCTCGCGGCACTCGCGGTGACCGCGCTTGCCGCTTTCGCGCTTTCGCTTCTGCACGCCGTCTTTCTCCGCCTCGGCAATTTCAATCTGGTGATTTTTTTCGTCGGTCTCGTCGCCTTCGCGGTCGCGATCGGGGTTCCGATCGCCTTTGCCTTCGGCACCGCGACGCTGAGCTATCTCGCGCTGACGACCCATATCCCGCTCGGCATCGTCGTCAGCCGGATGGATGGCGGCATGTCGGGGATGGTGCTGCTCGCCGTGCCGCTGTTCATTTTTCTCGGCCTGCTGATCGAGATGACCGGGCTCGCGCGGGCGATGATCGATTTTCTCGCGGGTCTCCTCGGCCATGTCCGCGGCGGGCTCGCCTATGTGCTGATCGTCGCGATGTATCTGGTCTCCGGTATTTCCGGCTCGAAAGCGGCCGACATGGCGGCGATCGCACCGGCGCTGTTTCCGGAGATGCGGGCGCGCGGGGCGCAGCCGGGCCAGCTCGTCGCCCTCCTCGCCGCCTCGGGGGCGATGGCCGAGACGATCCCGCCGAGCCTGGTCCTCATCACCATCGGCTCGGTCACCGGCGTTTCCATCGCCGGCCTCTTCAACGGCGGCGTTCTGCCGGCCGCCCTCGGGGCCGCAGCTTTGGCCGCCGTCGTCTTTTTCGAGGCCCGGGGTGACGCGCCTGCCGCCGTCCCGCGCCTTGCCGGGCGCGAGGTCGGGCGCCGCTTCGTCGTCGCGCTCCCGGCGCTGGTGCTGCCGTTTCTGATCCGCGCCGCGGTGGTGGACGGGATCGCGACCGCGACCGAGGTTTCGACCGTCGGCGTCGTCTATGTGCTACTCGCCGGCCTCTTTCTCTATCGCCGCTTCGATCTCCGCCGGCTCGGCGCCATCCTCGTCGAGACCGCCTCGCTCTCGGGCGCCATTCTCTTGATCATCGGCACCGCGACGGCGATGGGCTGGGCGCTGACGCAATCGGGCTTCGCGCGCGCGCTCGTCGCCTTCGTCAGCGCCATGCCGGGCGGGAAGGCCGGTTTTTTTGCCGCCTCCATCGCCGCTTTCGTCGTGCTGGGGTCGGTTCTGGAGGGGATTCCGGCGATCATTCTGTTCGGCCCGCTCCTGTTCCCGGCCGCCCGCGCGCTGCACATCGCCGAAATCCACTATGCCATCGTCGTCGTCCTCGCGATGGGGCTCGGCCTCTTCGCGCCGCCCTTCGGGGTGGGCTTCTATGCCGCCTGCGCGATCGGGAAAGTATCGCCGGATGCGGCGATCGCGCGCATCTGGACCTATCTCGGGGTTCTGCTGCTGGCGGTGGTGGCGGTTGCCGCTTTTCCCACTCTTTCGCTCGGCTGGCACTGAGCGCAGCGCTGACTTGCGGGGCGCCGGCCTTGCCGGATGGGTGGTTTGGCGGGATGTTGGCGGCAATGCCAACAACGAGGCCCGGCGCCGCCGGGATGGGGTGGAGATGCACGCTTTTCGTTTCGATGCCATCGATCTGCCGCCGGAAGCGCTCGCCGCGCGCCGGCGTATCCGCGAATTTCTCACGTCCGAGCAGAAGCGGCGCGATTTCGTCTCCTATCGTAATTCCTGGAACAGCTTTGATCCCGAATTCAGCCGCCGCGCCGGCGCCGCGGGGTTCATCGGCGTCACCTGGCCACGCGAGTATGGCGGGGCCGCGCAATCCTCGCTCGTGCGTTTCGTCATCACCGCCGAGATGCTGGCCGCCGGCGCCCCTTGCGGTGCGCACTGGATCGCCGATCGCCAGTCCGGGCCGCAGATTCTCCGCAACGGGAGCGCGCGCGCGCGGCGTGACATCCTGCCGCGCATCGCGGCCGGGGAATGCTATTTCGCGATCGGCATGAGCGAGCCCGGATCGGGCTCCGATCTCGCCGCCGTGCGCACGAGCGCCGTGCGCGATGGCGAGGAGTGGCGGATCAACGGCCAGAAAATCTGGACCTCGAATGCCCATCGCGCCCATTATCTGATCGCGCTGACCCGCACCGGCGAGGCCGGGCCGGATCGGCATGGCGGTCTGACACAATTCATCGTCGATCTCTCGCGTCCCGGCGTCACCGTGCGGCCGATCCGCAATCTCGCCGGCGGGCATGAGTTCAACGAGGTGTTTTTCGACGATTACCGGGTGGCCGACGATATGCGGGTCGGCGGCGTCGGCGAGGGCTGGCGCATGGTGACGTCCGAACTCGCCTTCGAGCGCTCGGGGCCGGACCGCTTTCTTTCCGATTATCGGCTTCTGGTCGAGATGATCGAGCATCTGCGCGAAAACCCCGATCCGCGCCAGGAAATCGCCGTCGGCCGGCTGGTCGCCCATCTCGCGGCCCTCCTTCGCATGTCGACGGCGGTCGCGGGGCTTCTGGAGCGCGGCGAGAACCCGGCGCTGGAGGCGGCTCTGGTCAAGGATGTCGGCACCGCGTTCGAGCGCGAAATTCCCGAAATCGCGCGCCTTCTCGTGCCGGTTCTGCCGAGCTTCGAGGCCGGCGAGCCGTTCGCCGAGGCGCTGGCGCAAGTGATGCTGCATGCCCCATCCTTCACGCTGCGCGGCGGGACGCGCGAAATCCTGCGCGGGATGATCGCCCGTGGTCTCGGGCTGCGGTAAGGAGGCAGAGATGGAAAGCAACGAGGTTTTCGCCATTCTTCGCGATCAGACCGATCGCCTGCTGGCCGAGCACGTAACCCGCGAGGCGCTGGCCGCCGCCGATCGCGGCGCGTGGCCGGCCGCGTTATGGAACGTGGTGGCCGAGGCTGGATTGCCGCACGCCTTGGTTCCCGAGAGCGCGGGCGGCGCCGGTCTTGCGCCCGCCGAGGCACTTCTTCTGCTCCGCCGCGTGGGCTATCACGCGCTGCCGCTCCCGCTCGGCGAGACCATGCTCGCCAATGCGCTCTGGGTTGCAGCCGGCGGCGCGCCGATCGCGGGGCCGGCGACGCTGGCGCCGACGCTGCCGGGTGTGATGGTCGGAATGGCGCGTGAGGCTGATCGTGTCACCTTGCACGGCACCATCGCCGCCGTTCCCTGGGGCGACAGCGCGAGCCTGGTCGTTTTGGCGCAAGGCGGCGATAATGCGCTCCATCTCGCTCTTCTGCCGCCGCCGGCCACCGCACCGGTGCTGACGCGCAATCTTGCCGGCGAGCCGCGCCCGACGCTCATCCTCGATGGCGCGCCTGTCACCGAGATCCGCCCGGCACCAGCGCTCGCCAAATCCGGCATGCTCGCGCTCGGCGCCGCACTCCGCGCCCAGCAGATGATCGGCGCGATGGAGCACGCGCTCGACTTCGCCCTCGCTTACGCCAATGAGCGCCAGCAATTCGGCCGCCCGATCGGCAAGTTCCAGGCGGTGCAGCACATGCTCGCCGAGGCCGCCGGCCAGTTTGCCGCCGCCACCGCCGCGGCTGACGGCATTCTCACCGCGTTTGGCGACGAAGAGGCGGTCTTCGCCGTCGCGCTCGCCAAGGCGCGGGTCGGCGAGGCGGCGGGGAAGGTCGCGGAAGTCGCGCATCAGGTGCATGGCGCGATGGGGTTCACGCAGGAGCACACGCTGCATTTTCTCACCCGCCGCCTCTGGTCGTGGCGCGATGAGTTCGGCAACGAGGCGGAATGGCAGCGCCTGATCGGCCGCCGCGTTCTCGCGGCGGGAGGCGCCGCGCTATGGCCGATGCTGGCCGGCGCATGAGCAAGGGAAGCCCGCCGCTCGAGGGGGTTCGTATCCTCGATCTCACCACCGTCATCATGGGCCCGTTCGCGAGCCACATCCTCGCCGATCTCGGGGCCGACGTGATCAAGATCGAGAGCCCGGACGGCGATCTTTTGCGCCAGTATACCCCCTCGCGCTCGCCGGGGATGAGCGGCGTCTTTCTCAATCTTCACCGCAACAAGCGGAGCGTCGTGCTCGATCTCAAGAAGGATGGCCATCGCGCCGCCTTCGACGCGCTGATCCGAGGCGCGGACGTGTTGCTGCACAATATCCGCCCGCAGGCCATCGCCCGGCTCGGCTATGGCTATGAACAGGTGCGGGCGATCAACCCCGAAATCATCTATTGCGGCGCCTATGGATTTTCCGCCGGCGGCCCCTATGGCGAGAAAGCCGCCTATGACGATCTGATCCAGGCGGGATCGGGGGTTGCCGGCCTGTTCGCCGCGATCGATGGCGCCCCGCGCTATGTGCCGACGGTGATTTGCGACAAGCTCGCCGGCCAGGCGATCGCTTATGCCATTCTCGCCGCCCTCTTTGCCCGCGCGCGCGGCGGCGGCGGCCAGGCGATCGAGGTGCCGATGTTCGAGACCACGATCGAGTTCAATCTGGTCGAGCACAATACCGGCACAGCCTTCATTCCCCCGCTCGGCCGCGCCGGTTTCGGACGGCTTTTGAACGCCCGCCGCAAGCCCTACCGCACCGCCGACGGCTATGCCTGCATCCTACCCTATTCCGATCGCAACTGGCAGGATTTCTACGATTTCACCGGCCGCACCGAGTTCAAGACCGATCCCCGCTTCGCCCGCCTTGCCGAGCGCGTGCAAAACATCGATACTCTCTATGCGATGATCGAAGAGGAAGCGCCGCGGCGCGGCACGGCGGAATGGGTTGCGTTCTGTGACCGTGTCTCCATCCCCTGCATGCCGGTTTTGAGCCTCGATGAGCTGGAAGACGATCCCCAGGTCATGGCATCCGGCCTGTTCGCCGAGGCCGAGCATCCGAGCGAGGGGCGCTATCGCAGCGTCCGCCGGCCGGTGAATTTCAGCGCCGACGAATTCGCGATCCGCCGCCATGCCCCACGGCTCGGCGAACATACGGCCGAGGTTTTGGCCGAGGCCGGTCTCGATCGCGAGGCGATCGACGCCATTCTCGGCGATGTCGCGGCGAAAGCAGCCCCCCTGGCCGGAGAATGAGTGTGGCGGGAGAAAACGCGACACCGCACCGCCCGTTCATTCTCGGCCTCGGCGGCACGATGCGCCCGGGCTCGGTCACTGAGCGTATTCTGCGGATCGCGCTCGATGCCGCTGAAATGCTCGGCGCAGAGACGGCGCTGATCGGCGGGGCTGAACTCCAGATGCCGATGTATGATCCGGCGGAGACCGATTTTTCGCCGCCCGCCTTGCGCCTCGTCCAACTGGTGCGACGCTGCGACGGGCTGATCATCGCGTCTCCCGGCTATCACGGCACGATTTCCGGCATGATCAAGAACGCGATCGATCATATCGAAATGCTGCGCGAGGATTCCCGCCCCTATCTCGATGGCCGTGCCGTCGGCTGCTTGGTCTCTGCCCATGGCTGGCAGGCGACCGGGACGACGCTCGTCGCCTTGCGCTCGATCGTGCATGCGTTGCGCGGCTGGCCGACGCCCTTCGGCGCCGCGATCAATGTCACCAAGCCCTTGTTCGACGACCAGGGCGCCTGCGTCGATCCGGAGGTACGCCAGCAGATCGAACTGGTCGGCCGACAGGTCTTGGAATTCGCGCGGATGCGGGGGATGCATGGACACGCCTGAGGCGCCGGAACTGCCGCGTGTCGTTCTCCTCGAAGGGGCGAGCAATGTCCGCGATCTCGGCGGCTATCGCGCCGGCGATGGGCGGCAGGTGCGCTTCGGCATGGTGTTCCGCTCGGCGAGCCTCGCGCGCCTCACGCCCGCCGATCAGCAGCGCCTGGCAACGCTGGGCTTGCGCAGCATTTGTGATTTTCGCGGCCGGCGTGAACGCGCCCGCGCCCCCTCGCGCCTCAAAGTGCTGCGCGGGGTGAGTGTTCATTCGCTGCCGATCGAACCCCGCGTCGGCGCATCACTCGGCGATATCGTCGCGACCGGCCGCGCCACCGGCGAAGACGTTCTGGCGGTTCTCCGTAGCGCCTATCTCGCCTATGTCGGCGATCACGCGGCGAGCTATCGCGGCCTGTTTCAGCTTTTGTTGCAGCCGGGCCTCGCCCCGCTCCTGTTCCATTGCTCGGCCGGCAAGGATCGCACCGGCTTTGGCGCGGCCCTCATTCTGGCTGCCCTCGGTGTCTCCTGGGATCAGATCATGGCCGATTATCTCGCGACCAACCGGCTCTGGGAAGCCGATAGCGAGCTTGCCCGCGGCTTGCCGCCAGAGATCGCCGAGCCCCTGCTTCGCGTCCATCCCGAATTGCTGAGCGCCGCGTTCGATGAGATCCGTGGCCGGTTCGGCTCGCTCGAGCATTATTTCGCAACGATGCTCGGGCTCGATCGCGCGGCGCGGGCGCGCCTGCAAGACCGGCTGCTGGTATGATGCCCGTCTGCCGGGACGATCATGGGCGTCATGGCTTCGTGGCCGCGGGGGCGTTCAGCGCGGTCGCCGATAGTGCCGACCGGCCACATCAGGCGTAAATTGACAGCGCCCACGTCAATTAACCGCTGCGGAAAGTCATTTGCGCGATGGCCGAAATCATTCAGGAACGTTTCTGCGCCGAGGCCGACGGGGACGCCGTGGTCTTTCTTATCGGCATGCGCATCAACAGGCTCTGGAAAGTGTGGAAGTGGCTTCCTGTCGTGGCCGCGATGGGGCGGATGCTGCGCGAGCTTGCCGCGCACCCCGAACTCGGCCTGCTGCACGCCCGACCTCAGTTCGGCCTCCGCAATCTCTTGGTAATCCAATACTGGCGGAGCGCCGAGCACCTGTATGCCTATGCGCAGTCAGTCAACCAGGCCCATCTGCCGGCGTGGCGGGCGTTCAACGCCAGGATTGGCACCGATGGCGATGTCGGGATCTGGCACGAAACCTATGTGGCGCCGCCCGGCCATGCCGAATCGATCTATGTGAACATGCCGCGCTTCGGCCTCGGCCTGGCCGGAACCCTGTTTCCCGCCAAGGGGCAGCGGGCCAGCGCGGCGAAGCGTTTCAAGGCTGCGAAGGGAGTAGTCGATTGATCGGCCGCATTCCTTATCCACCCGCCGCGCCCCAGAGAGCGAGGAGATCGCCATGACCCAATCCGACCCGACCCACGCGAGCCCCGCCGGCTGGCGGCCGAGCCTTTCCGAGGCGAT
>JAKAQU010000062.1 GCA_021819535.1 Pseudomonadota bacterium
CCGTGGCTATGATGCCGGCCGGCGGGGCGTTGCTCACGCTGAGCTATCTCGGGGCGGAGAAAGTCATTCCGCACTATAATGTCATGGGGGTCGCCAAGGCGGCGCTGGAGGCTTCGGTGCGCTATCTTGCCGCCGATCTCGGCGGGGTTGGGATTCGTGTCAACGCCATCAGCGCCGGGCCGATCAAGACTCTGGCCGCCAACGGTATCGGCGATTTCCGCTATATCATGCGCTGGAACCAGCTCAACAGTCCGCTCGAACGCAATACCACCATCGAGGATGTTGGCGGCGCCGGGCTCTATTTGCTCTCCGATCTCGCCGCTGGCGTGACCGGAGAAGTGCATCATGTCGATTCCGGCTATCACATTGTCGGCATGAAAAACCCCAAGGCGCCCGACATCGCGACGGTCAGCGAGTAGAGAAAACTTGTTCACCCCCGGGATAAAAGTCTTTTTGCTTCTTTTTCTTCGGAAAAAGAAGATACTTCCCTCCTCACCGGCATTCGATCTCTAAAATGTCGCACAACAGCTTCGGCCATCTTTTCCGCGTGACCACCTGGGGCGAAAGCCACGGCCCGGTGATTGGCTGCGTGGTCGATGGCTGCCCGCCGCGTCTCGCGCTTTCGGAGGCGGATATTCAGCCTTTTCTCGATCGCCGCCGCCCCGGCCAGTCACGCTTCACGACGCAACGGCAGGAGGCGGATCGGGTGCGTATTCTCTCCGGCGTCTTCGAGGGGATGACGACGGGGACGCCGATCGCGCTCGAAATCGAAAATACCGATGCCCGGTCGAAGGATTACGGCGAGATCGCGGCGCGTTTCCGCCCCGGTCATGCCGATATCACCTATGAGCTTAAATACGGCATTCGCGACTGGCGCGGCGGCGGCCGGTCATCGGCGCGTGAGACGGCGATGCGTGTTGCCGCCGGCGCCATTGCCCGCAAGGTGCTCGGCCCGGAGGTCAGCATTCGCGGTGCCCTCGTGCAGGTTGGCGCCAAGGCGATCGATCGCCGCAACTGGGATTGGGCGGAAGTGGCGCGCAACCCGTTTTTCTCTCCCGATCCGGCGAGTGTGGACGTGTTTGCGGCGTATCTCGATGAGATACGTAAAGCCGGCTCATCGGTTGGCGCGGTGGTCGAAATTGTCGCCGAAGGTGTGCGGCCAGGGCTCGGGGCGCCTATTTATGGCAAGCTCGATGCCGATCTCGCCGCCGCATTGATGGGGATCAATGCTGTCAAGGCGGTTGAAATCGGTGATGGTTTCGCCGCCGCCGCGCTGCGCGGCGAGGACAACGCCGATGAGATGCGCATGCAGGATGGCAAAATGGTGTTCGCGAGCAACCATGCCGGCGGAATTCTTGGCGGCATCGCCACCGGCCAGCCGATCATCGCCCGTTTCGCCGTCAAGCCGACCAGTTCGATCCTTATCCCGCGTCACTCGGTCGATCGCGCCGGCCATGATGTCGAGGTCGCAACCCGCGGCCGGCACGATCCCTGTGTCGGGATCCGCGCCGTGCCGGTGGGTGAGGCGATGATGGCCATCGTTCTTGCCGATCATCTGCTGCGCGACCGCGCGCAGAATGCCGGGAACGGGCTTGACCGCTGAGGGCCGCGTGCCCGGATTTCAACGGTTGGCCGCGGCCCGTGCGAGGTAGCGCGACCGCGTGCCCTTGAGGACGAAGAAGGCAAGCCACGCGGCCGACAGGTCGAGGGCGATAATCAGCCCGAAGACCGGCGTCCAGAGCCCGGTCGATTGGTGGATGAGGGCGGCGATCGGCCCGCCGAGAATGGACCCGATGCCCTGCGACATATATAGGAAGCCATAATTGGTCGTCGCGTATCGCGTGCCGAAAGTATCGGTCAGAAGCGACGGGAAAAGCGAGAAGATCTCACCCCAGCCGAAGAAAACGACGCCCGAAAGCCATACGAACGCGATGGGATCGCCGCTGAGCCCGAGCCAGGCCAGCATCGCCAGGCCCTCGAGGCCAAAGGCGATCGCCATGGTATTCTCGCGGCCGATATGGTCGGAAAGCCAGCCAAAAAACGGTCGCGTCAGCCCGTTGGTGAAGCGATCGACCGTCAGCGCCAGCGGCAGCGCCCCCATGCCCAGCACCGTCACCGACATGAGGCCGAAATCCCTGGCGAACGCTCCCATCTGCGAAATGACCATCAGACCCGATGTCGACACCATGGTCATCATGGCGAACATCAGCCAGAAGACGGGCTGTCTGAGCATGACCGAGGGCTTGATGCCGGTCGACGGCGAGGAGACCTCGGCATCGGCTGCGCGGGGTGGAGGCTTGATGCCCTGTGCCGCGATCAGGCCGATCGCGCCGAGGATGGCGCCGAAGACGGTGATGGTGTGGGCAAAGCCGACCGAGGCCAGGCTCGACGCGATCGGAAACGTGGTGAGGATCGCGCCGAAGCCATAGCCGGCGGCGACCATGCCCACGGCAAACCCGCGACGCCGTGGGAACCAGCGCACCATCAGGCCGACGACGCCGACATAGATGACACCGGTGCCGAGACCGCCGAGCAGGCCGTAGGTCAGATCGAGCTCGATCGGACTCCGTGCTGCCGCGGAGAGAATCCAGCTCGCGCCGGTAAGAATGGCGCCGATTGAGAGCAGTCTTCGCGGGCCGAGGCGGTCGACGAGCAAGCCCTGGAATGGTGACAGGAAGGTTTGAAGAACGATGAGGAGGGAGAACGTCACCTGGAGCTGCGCGAGGGTGCCGCCGACCTGGCTGAGTAGCGGCTTCGTGAACAGGGCCCAGACATATTGCGGGCTGGAAATGGCCATCATGCAAATCAGGCCCAAAACCAGTTGGCCCCACCGCCCCTCTTGATCGGTGGCGGGCGGGGCGAGGCTCTGCGACGGCTCGTTCATCACGGGTATCGATAAGCTCAACTTGCTATGCCTCACGGAACGGGACGCCTGATCACAGCGCTGGGGGTGGCTGGTCGCTTCCAGGGGTGGATTGGAAGCAAAATCCATACCAACCCTTCGATGAGCCTATTGTCAGGAGGGCGGGCGAGCACGGACCCGGATCAAATCGATCCCGATACCACTTCCAATCCATTGTTTATCAATGAAAAATTGACCCAAGCCGGCGTGCGCCGATCCGGCGGCAGTGGCGCGGGGAGCCGGTCTCCCGGCCGATCCTACTGATCGCGCAGGCTCAAGATATAAGCAACGAGATCGGCGCTCTCGTCGCGGGTCAGATGATAATCCGGCATCCGCACATGCGGCGTCTGCAGGAAGGCCCGGAGCGACATTTCGGTGGTCGCAGACATGCGGGCGATCGATGTAAAGGACGGCGCCATATCCCCCGCGCGCTTCTCGCCGGGGGAAATCATGTGGCACTGGCTGCACCATTTCTCAGCCATTGCCTTGCCGTCCGCGAGATCGGGGGCGCGGACCGCGAGGTCAGCTGCCCGAGGTATCGCCAAACCGAGGGTCAGGAACAGACCGGCAGCCACAAAGCAGATCCGCACCACGCGCATTTTCTTCTCCATTCTGGCGGCGGGCCGGCGGGCTCACGCCCTGATGCAGTATGATGAGGGGCGCGGCCGCGCGCAAGACGCGGGCTTTCGCTTCGATCAGATCCAAGAGCGCCGGGCGCCTTCGGGTATAGGCGGGCGCTTTATCGTCACCCGGCCTTGCCCTGGCGCGGGATCGTCCGGCGGAACGGTTCCTCGCCGCGCTCGGTGACGAAGGCGATGTCGAGCGTATCCGGGCGCAGGGCCGCGCGCAGAAAACCATGGGCGCCGCTGGCAAAACCGGGGCGGCTGGCCGGACCGGTATCATAGGTCTCCGAGCCCGCGCCGGTGGTGACATAGGCGATGCCGTCGATCTCGACATACTGCATCGAGTGGTCGTGCCCGTTGATATAGACCGGCACGCGATGGCGGAGGAGCAGCGGGGCGAGAGGTGCGATCAGATCCGGCTGGTCGTGATGCGCGCCGCCGAGCGCGGTATAAAGCGGGTGGTGGCCGATGACGATTTTCCACGGCGCCCGGCTCTCTCCGAGCGCCCGGTCGAGCCAGGCGAGCTGTGCTGCCGTATCCTGCCCGTCGATGCGGACCGCCGTGCCGCGATAGGCGCGGATGAAGGGCGAGGTGTCGAGGAAGAAAAAATCGGCGGCGCTGCCATCGGCCAGCGTCTCCGTCCGCGAAAAATACCGCGCCGGCATTTTCCAGCGTGGGCTCCGCGTGCCATAGGCGAGTTGCGGCGCGACATTGCCGCGGTAATCATGGTTGCCGAGAATGACATGCCATGGCGTTTGCAGCGACGGCGCGGCGTAGATGTCCTCGAAGGATTGGCGCCAATGCGAATCATCGAGGCTTTGGACGCCGTTTTCGTAAAAATTATCACCCGCGGAGATGACGAAGTGGCTGCCGATCGCCGCCGCCGTCTCGCCCATCTGGCGTGCGACCTCGGCCTGGTGCTCGGCACCACGGCGCCCCCAATCGCCGATGACGACGAAAGAAAGCGCGTCCTTTGCCGCGCGGGCGGGAACGCTGGCCCCGACGGCACCCGCGCCGAGCGCGCCGATGAGCACTTGGCGGCGAGAAATTTTCTGCAAAATAAGCGACATAGAAGTTTTTCCTTATATCTCGTCCGGCCTCTGCCGGGAGGCCGGCGCGGGGGTGGTCGGCGCCTCCCAGCGGTAGCGGAAATCGCAATGCGTCGCACCCTGCATGATGGTCTTTGTCCGCTCCAGCTTGAGTGCCGGGTGATAGCCCTCGCAAAATGCCGCATCACGCTGGCAGGAGAGAATGGCGCCGAGTTCGCCCAATTCGAGTTCCCTATACATTTCGGCGTAGCGGCATTTTGTGACGTTAAAATGAAATTCGCCGGCTGCGGCCGGGAGTTCCTCGATGCTGAGCGCGTCATCGGCGCGCCAGAGCGACTGGATCGCACGGAAATGGGCAAGATTTGCGCCCTCCGGCGCTGTTTGCGCAAAGCTCTCCGCCGCCGCCCGTGCCATCGCGGTGACGGCGCGGGCGAGAATGCGCCGGGCGGCGTCCTCGCCGAATTCTCGCGCCATCTCCTCGAACACGCCCTTGGCGAACGCCGCCTCGATCCGCCGGCGCGCGAGGAGGGAGACCTCAACCATTCGTCATTTCCCCAGAAAGATGCGCAACCCGCCGCCCGCTCCGCCCGTTCACGAGATAGAGCCCCGCTGCCACCGCCGCGAGAGCAACGACGAGAAATATCGATGCCGGCTCGTGCAGAACGACGATGCCGGCGATCATGCCGAATAGTGGCGTCAGAAAGGAAAATGCCGCAAGTCGTCCCGCCGGGTAAAGCCCGATCAGCCAGAACCAGGCGAGATAGCTCGCAAACGCGACGATCACCGATTGATAGGCGAGTGACGCATAGGCGATGGCGCCGGCATGGATGAGGGCGCTCGCCTCACCTTGGAGGATGGCCGCGCCGAGCAGGATCGGGATCGAGCCGGCGAGCTGATAGAACAGGATCTTCGCCGCCGAGACGCCATGCAGCCCCTTGACCGCCTTCACCATCACCGTCACCGCCGCCCACATCGAAGCCGCCACCGTCACCATCAGATCGCCGGTATTCGCGCCGGCGGCGGCATGGCGGAGCCCGTCGGCGAAGGCGATGGCAATGCCGGCGAAGGCGAGCACGAGCCCGGCCGCCTCACGCAGGCCAAGCCGTTCCTCCGGCACCAGAAAATGCACGCCGAGGGCGACGAAAAACGGCGCGGTATAGAGAAACAAAACCGCGCGCGAGGCCGGGGTGCGCGTGAGACCAGCATAGAGCAGCAGAAACTCGCCGCCAAACAAAAGCGCCATGACGATACCGGGGCCGAGCGAGCGGTCACGGCGTAAAAGCCGCCAGAGGCCACCCGCCCCCTCGCGCCAGAAAATCCAGGCGAGCAGCAGCAGCGTCGCAATGAGCGAGCGCAACCCGGCTTGCAGCGCCGGCGGCAAGCCATCGGCGATCGCAAGCTTGACCGAGACTTGCTGGATGCCCCAGATCAGGCAGAGCAGCGTCATCACCGCGACCGCCCGCCCGTCGAGACGAGCCTTCATGCCGAACTGGCGTTCATGTCAGCCGGGTAGATCGAGCACGTTTTTGGCGAGGATGTTGCGCTGGATCTCGTTGGTGCCGCCATAGATGCTGGTCGGGCGCGCCTGGATGAAAAGCCCGGCCGGGTGGAGATCGCGATTGCCCTCGATCGGCTCCAGAAGCCCGCCATCCTCGCCGGCGATGTCCAGCATGACATCGGTGATGCGCTGGCACAATTCGCTCTGGTGGATTTTCAGCATCGAGACATCGGCGCCGAGCCCCTCGCCGCGCCGGAGCTTGACGACATGGGTCTCGTAAAGCGCGCGATGATCGGCGAGATCGAGGCGGAGCCGGGTGTAGCGATCGACGAAAACCGCATCCTCGGCGCAGCCGACATGCTCGGCCAGACGCTTGAGCCGGATCAAGGCATAGGCCGATTGTCGGGGCGAGCCGAGGAAGATGCGCTCGAAGCCGAGCAGCGCCTTGGCCATCGTCCAGCCCCGGTTCACCTCGCCGACGAGATTTTCCTTCGGCACCCGGACATTGTCGAAGAAGGTTTCGCAGAATTCGTCGTGCAGTTCGAGATTGATGATCGGGCGGACGGTGACGCCCGGCGCATCCATCGGCACGAGAAGAAAACTGATCCCTTCCTGTTTCTTTGCCGCCCGGTCGGTACGGGCGAGAAGAAAAATCCAGTTCGCGTCGGTGGCGAGCGTGGTCCAGGTCTTCTGGCCGTTGATCACCCAGTGATCGCCCTCCAAAACCGCCTCGGTGCGCAGAGATGCGAGATCCGAGCCGGCATTGGGCTCGCTATAGCCCTGGCACCAGATATGTTCACCACTCAGAATTTTGGGGAGAAAGACGCGCTTTTGTTCCTCGCTGCCATTGCGGATGAGGAGGGGGCCGACCATGACCACGCCGTGATCATTGGTGCGCGCGCAACCGAAGCGCTCGAATTCCTCGATCATGATGAGCTGTTTCGCGGCAGAGAGGCCCATGCCGCCATATTCGCGCGGCCAGCCCGGCGCGAGCCAGCCTTTCTCGGCCAATTTCAGATACCACACCTTGTTGTCGCGCCAATGGAGGCGCTTCGGCGGATTGCGGATTTCGGGCGGATAATTTTCGGCAACGAAACGGCGGACGATTTGGCGGAACGCGTCGTCGTCGAGCGCGTTCAGGTCTTCGGCGGGCACGGGATGCGACACGGGCTGCGACATGGGATGAGACATGGGCGTCACTCCTCACTCTCGGGGGCGATCGCGGCATAGCGGGCGCGATGCCAGGCGCTGGTGCCGAACTGATTGGCGACCACCATCGCCTTGCGCAGAAAGAGACCGATATCGAATTCGTCAGTATAGGCGATGCCGCCGTGGATCTGGATCGCTTCCCGCGTCATGCGGAGGGCGGCGTCCGAGGCGCGTGCCTTGGCCCGCGAGACGGCGGCGGCGCGCGTCCGCGCATCATCGCTCGCGTCGAGACTTTCGGCCGCCGAGGCGATTGAGGCGCGGGTCAGTTCGAGGAGAATTTTCAAATCGGCGGTGCGGTGTTGCAATGCCTGGAAACTCCCGATCTTGCGCCCGAATTGTTCGCGCGTGCGGAGATAATCGAGCGTCGCGGCGAAGACACGATCCATCAGGCCGAGGAGATAAGCGGCTGTCGCAAGGGCTGCGACGTCCAGTGCCGGCGCGATATCGCCGGGAAGCGCCTCCGCCGGGCTGTCCTCGAAGGTGATGGTGCCGAAATGCCCGCCATCCTGGGTCGGCGCCGTGACCACGGAGACGCCCTCGCCATCGGCATCGACGAGGCCAAGCCCGCCTTCGGCGGCGACCAGGAAGGCATCCGCGCCATTGGCCATCGGGACGAAGATCTTACGCCCAGAAACCTCGCCGCTCGCGATGCGGGTGAGGTGGGAGGCCGGAAGTTCGCCCGGCTTCTCCTGCCAGGCGGGAAGGACGAGACGCTTGCCGGTGAGATGATCGGCGAGCATATCGCCACGCAGAAAGCTCGCGGCGAACACCGCCGGAATCAGCGGCTCCGGCGCGAGGGCCGCGCCGAATTCCTCGGCGAGCGCGCAATATTCCGCAACCCCGAACGCGCTCCCGCCATGGGCTTCCGGCAGCAGCAGCCCGACCCAGCCCATCGCGCAGATCTCATGCCAGACCGCGCGGTCGAAGCCGAGATGGGTGAAACGAAGCGCCCGGATGCGGGCAAAATCGCCGCGGCGCGGCGCGATGGCCGCGGCACTCTCCCTGATCAGCCGAATGTTTTCGGCCTGTGCGTCGCGATCCGTCATGGCCGCCGATGCGCCCCGCTCACGCCGGCAAATGGAGCTTGGCTTCGCTCCGCGCCTGCAATTCGGCGAGGGAAAGCCCGGGGACGATGTCGCGGACGACGAACCCGCGCGCCTCGACATCGAGCACGGCGAGATTGGTATAGACGCGTTTGACCGCGCCGAGCGCCGTCGGCGGGTAGGAGAGATGGTTGACGAGGCGTGGCCGCCCGTCCTTGGTCTGATGCTCCATCACCACCCAAAGCCGTTTCGCGCCGACCGCGAGATCCATCGCCCCGCCCACCGCCGGCGCGGTGTCGTTCTCGCTCGTCGCCCAATTGGCGATATCGCCGTTCTCCGCGACCTGGTAGGCGCCGAGCACGCAGAGATCGAGATGGCCGCCCCTGATCATCGCGAAACTATCGGCGTGATGGACGTAACAGCCGCCGGTGCGGAGCGTCACAAGCTGCTTGCCGGCGTTGATCAGCCAGGGGTCGATCGCCTCCTTGGCCGGCGCCGGGCCCATGCCGAGGACGCCGTTTTCGGAGTGGAAAATCACCTCGCGATCGAGCGGCACGTGATCGGCGACCAGGGTCGGGATGCCGATCCCGAGATTGACGTACCAGCCCTCCGGCACGTCGCGCGCGAGGCGTGCTGCCATGCCGTTGCGGTCGAGCGGGGTGAAGGTGGAGAGTGTGCTATCGGCCATCACGATGTCCTTTCGCATTCAGATCGGCGGATCGCCATAGGGCACATGGATCACGCGATCGACGAAGATCCCCGGCGTTACCACCGCTTCCGGGTCGAGTGCGCCGAGTTCGACGATGTGCTGCGCCTGAGCGATGGTGAGCTTGGCCGCCGTCGCCATCACCGGGTTGAAATTCCGCCCCGAGCGGCGATAGGTGAGATTGCCCCAGCGATCGGCCTGCCACGCTTCGATCAGCGCGACATCGCCTGGAAGCGCATATTCGAGCACGCAATTTCGGCCGTTGATTTCCCGGATCTCCTTGCCCTCGGCGAGCTTGGTGCCATAGGCGGTCGGGGTGAAGAAGGCCTGCACACCGGCGCCGGCGGCGCGCATGCGCTCGGCGAGTGTGCCCTGCGGCACCAGTTCGAGCTCGATCTTGCCGGCTTTGTAGAGATCCTCGAATACGGTCGAACTCGGGCTCCGCGGATAGGAGCAGACGATCCGCCGCACCCGCCCGAGTGCCAAAAGCTTCGCCAAACCCTCGCCGCCGCTCCCCGCATTATTGGCGACCACGGTCAGATCCCTGGCGCCCTGCTCGATCAGCCCGTCGATCAGCGCCTGCGGCTGGCCGACGCTGCCGAAGCCGCCGAGCAGCACCACCGCGCCATCGGCGATCCCGGTCATCGCTTCCGCCATGGTTTTGACGATACGATCGATCATCGTGCGCACACCACCCGGCCATTATTCACGACGACGACATCGCGCTCGACGACACGGGCGCGAAACGCCCCCTCCTCGGGCCAGACTTCGGTGCGGATGGTCTCGCCGGGATAGACCGGGGACGAAAAGCGGAGATCGATTTCGCGCAAGCCAGCCGGATCGTAATCGCAAAGCGTTTTGAGAAGAGCGTGGCAGACGACGCCCATCGTGCAGAGCCCGTGCAGGATCGGGCGCGCAAAGCCGGCGCGGGCGGCGAATTCGGGGTCGGCGTGGAGCGGGTTGTCATCGCCGTTGAGACGGTAATAGAGCGCCTGCTCGGGGCGGGTCGCGAGATCGAGGGTGATCGGGGCCGCGCGCTCGGGGATCGGATGGACCGGCTTGACCGGGCCGGCGGGGCCGCCGAAGCCGCCATCGCCGCGCAGAAACGTCGTGCTGGCGAGGGTTGCGAGAAGCCGCCCGCTCGCCGCCTCGATCACCTGTTTTTCGCTATACATCAGCGCCCCTTTCCCCGCCCCCTTGTCGATAAGGCCGGTGACCCGGGTGCGGCCGATGATCTCGCCCTCGACCGGCAACGGGTGGTGCCAGACGATACCCTGTTCGCCATGCACGACGCGGACGGCATCGATCCCGGTATCGGGCCGCATCGCCCAGAACCCGGGATGGGCGAGCACCACCGCGATCGAGGGGAAGGCCGCGAGATCGGGGCGATGGTGGTCGAGAAAACGAAGCTGGCTTTCATCCATCGGATCCTGGCCGAGCCCGATCGAGAGTGCATAGAAAATCGTATCCCGTTTGGAGAGGCGCTGACGCACCTCGGGGATGGGGTAATTGAGCAGTTTTTCCGCATCGATCGCCATATCAATCTCCAATTTCGATCACCGCGTCGGCGGCGAAGGCGCCTTCGGGCAGGGCAAATACCGGGTTGAGGTCGATCGCGCGCAATCTCGGCCCGGCTTTGACAGCAAAAACCGAAAGGGCGGCGAGCATCTCGGCGAGCGCTTTGATATCGACCGGCTTCCGCCCGCGCGCGCCGAGCAGGAGTGGTGCTGCGCGCACCGAGCGGATCATCGCTTCCGCGACATCGGCGCCGAAGGGGCAGCGGCGGAAGACGACGTCGCGCAGCACTTCGACGAAAATCCCGCCGAGGCCGAAAGCGGCGACCGGGCCGAACACCGGGTCGCGATGGACGCCGAGCAGGCACTCGACGCCGCCGGTCATCGCTTTCGCGACCAGGACGCCCTCGATTCGCGCTTCGGGCCGCGCCCTCTCCGCGCGCGCGATCAGGGTCGCGAATCCTTCGCGCGCCGCCGCGGGATTATTGATCCCGAGCAGCACCCCGCCGATCTCGGATTTGTGCAGGATATCGGGGGAAAGAATCTTCATCACCACCGGAAAGCCGAGCGCTGACGCGGCCTCGGCGGCGGCCTCGGCATCGGCCGCGACGCGCTCGGGAACCGGCGTGATGCCGGCCATGGCAAGCAGGCGCTTGGCCGCCGCTTCATCCGGTGTTGCGGCGGGAAGGTCGACGGCCGGGATCAC
>JAKAQU010000063.1 GCA_021819535.1 Pseudomonadota bacterium
GGCAGGGGAATATTTCAGCGCGTTCTCGAGAAGATTGACCAGCACCTGTTCGAGCAGCACCGGATCGGCGAGCACCGGCATATCGGGCGGGATGTTGACCAGGATCAGGAGCCCGTTCTCCTGTCGCGCGACTGCCGCCTCGACCACCTCGCCCAGTTCGACCCGGGCGAGGCGTGGTGCGATCTCGCCGCTCTCAAGCCGCGTCATGTCGGTGATATTGGCGAGAAAGCGGTTCATCCGCGCGGTATCCTCGGTGATGCTGCGGAGGAGATCGGCGCGCGTCTCCGGCGCGAGCTGGTCGAAGGCACTCGCCAGTGTCTCGGCGGCGCCGCGAATGGCGGTGAGGGGCGTGCGGAGATCATGCGAGAGCGAGGAGAGGAGGGCCGTGCGCAGACGCTGGGTTTCGGATTGTGCCGCGGATTGTGCCGCCTCGCGGGCGAGGCGAAGACGTTCGAGCGTGACGGCGGCGCGGTCGGTGAGCGCATCGAGGGCTTGTGACTGCGGCTCGGTGAGCGGCGCGGACGGGCTCACACCGAGCACGCCGAGCGTGCCCTGTGGCGTGGTCAGCGGCAGAAAGCGCCACGCCGCCGCGGGCATGGTCGCGGTGCCGGCGCCGGCCGGCTCGCTTTTCTCCGCCGCCCAGCGCGCCGCCGCCAGTGCCGCCTCGTCGAGCCCGCTTGGCGCGGCGTGGGCCTCTTCCGCGCGCGCCTTCGCCCCCACCTCCTCGGCGGCGGGGGCACCCGCGCGGAGCAGGAGATCGCCGCCCTCGGAGGCCGTCAGCACCACCGCGCGCGCGGCGAGCAACGCCCCCTGATGGGCGAGTTCGGCGAGTAATTCGGGTTCGGTCCGTGCCGCGCCGAGCGTGCGGCTGAAGCCGGCGATGTGGCGCAAGCTCTCGATCCGTGCCCGCGCGACCTCAGCCTCGTTACGCACCCGGCTCGCCATGGCCCCGGTGATCGCGGCGACACCGAGAAAGACGAAAATCGCGATGACATCCTTGGTATCGTTGATGGTCAGCACATAGAGCGGCGGGATGAAGAAAAAATTCCAGGAGAGAAAGCCGAGCACGGCGGCGAAGAGGGCGACACGGAGGCCATGGAGGCTTGCTGCGACGACCACGGCGGCAAGAAACAGCATGCCCATCGCCTCTTCCGGGATCGTCCGCACCACCTCGCCGATCGCGGTCACGAGTGCCACCAACCCGGCGGCGACCAGCCACGGCCAGAGGCCGAGCGGCGGGCGTCTCCGGCGCTGCGGCCGCGCGGCGCCGACCGGGCGCGGGGTGATATGGACGGCGAACGCCTCGGCGCGCCGCGCTAGCGCGTCCGGGAGCCCGCGTCCGGCGAGGCGCCGCCACCATGGGCGCCGGCCGCGGCCGAGCACGATTTGCGTCACATTGCGCCGCTCCGCCTCGGCCAGTGTCTGGCGGACGATGTCGCCCCCGGTCAGCGTCTCGGTCTCGGCGCCGAGCTGGATCGCGAGCGAGAACGCCCCTCTGAGATCGGCAATTTTTCCTGGCTGCTCGACATGCACCGCGAGCCACGGCGCCCGCAGCGCTTCCGCGAGCCGGGCCGCATGCCGCACCACCGCCTCGGCGTCGATGGTGTCCGGGCCGAGCAGCGCCATCACCCGCTCGCCCGCCGGCCACGGCCCGGCGATGGCCTTGGCGCGCATGTAGCTCGCGATATCGGCATCGACATGCTGTGCCGCCCGCCGCAGCGCCATTTCGCGCAAGGCGGCGAGATTGCCCTCGCGGAAAAACCCGCCGAGCGCCCGCCGCGCCGTCTCCGGCGGATAGACCCGCCCCTCGGCGAGCCGCGCGCGCAATTCCGCCGGCGGCAGATCGATCACCTCGATATCGTTGGCGAGCGAGAGCACGCGATCGGGAATGGTCTCGGCGACGCGCACGCCGGTGATGCGGGCGATGGCGTCGTTCAGGCTCTCCAGATGCTGGATATTGAGCGTCGACCAGACATCGATCCCGGCTTCGAGCAATTCGACCGCGTCTTCCCAACGCTTGGCGTGGCGGCTTCCCGGCACATTGGTGTGGGCAAGCTCGTCGAGCAGCAGCAAGGCCGGATGGCGGGCGAGCGCGCCGTCGAGGTCGAATTCCTCGATGTCGCGCCCACGATAGGCGATCGCGCGCCGGGGCAGCACCGGGAGATCGCCGATCTGCGCGACGGTCTCGGCGCGGCCATGGGTTTCGATCAGGCCGGCCGCGACATCGATCCCTTCCGCGCGCTTGCGCTGGGCCGCCGCCAGCATCTCCCAGGTCTTGCCGACCCCCGGCGCCATGCCGAGGAAAATCTTGAGCCGCCCCTTGCCCTCGCGCGCGGCGGCAAGAACCAGGGCATCGGGATCGGGGCGGCGGTCATCGTCGTTCTCGCGCGGCATGATCCCAAATGTAGCCGAGCGTCAGCGCCCTTGCACCTGCCCTTGCATCTGCCCTTGCATCCGATCGAGGGCGCGGTTCAGCGCCAGCACATTGACCCGCGGCTCGCCGATGAACCCGAGGAAGGGTTCCGCGGTATAGACGGCGACCAGGGCCTTGATGCGGTCCTCGGGCCAATGCCGCGCGCCCGCCACACGGGCGATCTGGCGCTCTGCGTTCTCCGGCGAGATGTCGGGATCGAGGCCGGAGGCCGAGGTGGTGACAGCATCCGCCGGCACCGGCGCCGGGCCGGCCGAGGCGAGATCGCCCTTGACGCGATCGATCAGCGCCTTCGCTGTCGGCGCGAGATTGGAGGCGTTGGAGTTGTCGGCGGCATAGGGCACCGGGATGGTCTTGCTCGCGTCTTTCGGGTCGGGCTCGGTGGTCGCCGAGGGGCGCGGGTGGAAATAGCCCGGGCCGGTGAAATTCTGCCCGATCAATGCCGAGCCGACGATCTTGCCGTGATCCTCGATCAGGCTGCCTCCGGCCTGGAACGGAAAAGCGACGGAGGCGATGCCGGTCATCGCGAGCGGCGCCACAAGGCCGGTGAGGATCGTCAGCAAGGCGACGAGGACGAGAGCGGGACGAAATTCGTGGATCATCACGGGATCTCCTTCAGGAAAGCCCAGAGAGGGCGAGCAGCATGTCGATGAGTTTGATGCCGATGAACGGCGCGATGATGCCGCCTAAGCCGTAGATCAAAAGGTTGCGCCGCAACAGCGCCGAGGCGCCGATCGGGCGGAAACCGACGCCACGGAGCGCGAGCGGCACGAGCGCGACGATGATCAGCGCGTTGAAGATCACGGCCGAGAGGATCGCCGATTGCGGGGTCGCGAGATGCATGACGTTGAGCGCCCCGAGCTCGGGATAGGCGGCAACGAAAATTGCCGGCAGGATCGCGAAATATTTCGAGATGTCGTTGGCGATCGAAAACGTGGTCAGCGCGCCGCGGGTGATCAGCAATTGCTTGCCGATCTCGACGATCTCGATCAGCTTGGTCGGATCGCTGTCGAGATCGACCATGTTGCCGGCTTCACGCGCGGCCTGGGTTCCGGTCTGCATGGCAACGCCGACATCGGCCTGCGCGAGTGCCGGCGCATCGTTGGTGCCGTCGCCGGCCATGGCGACGAGCCGGCCATCGGATTGCACTTTTCGGATATAGGTGAGCTTGTCCTCGGGCGTTGCCTCGGCGATGAAATCATCGACGCCGGCCTCGGTCGCGATCGCGGCGGCGGTGATGCGGTTATCGCCCGTCACCATCACGGTTTTGATGCCCATGCGGCGGAGTTCGGCGAAGCGTTCGCGAATGCCGGGCTTCACGATGTCCTTGAGTTCGATCGCGCCCATGAGCCGCCCATCCGCGGCCACCGCGAGCGGGGTCGAGCCGGCGCGCGCGATGCGTTCGATGGCGGCGGAAAATTCCGCAGGCGCCGATCTGATCTTGAGCCAGGCGAGCACCGAGTCGACGGCGCCCTTGCGGAACGAATGCCCGTCATGATCGAGGCCAGAGAGCCGTGTCTGGGCGGAAAACGGCACCACCGCAGCGCCCTCCGGCCGCTCGGGCGCCATGCCGTGGCGATCGCGCGCGAAGGCGAGGATGGAGCGCCCCTCCGGCGTCTCGTCGCCGAGCGTCGCGAGCGCGATCGCGTTCGCGAGGTCGCGCTCGGTAACGCCGGGGGCGGGGATGAAGGCGCTCGCCATGCGATTGCCGAGCGTGATGGTGCCGGTCTTGTCGAGCAGCAGCGTATCGACATCGCCCGCCGCCTCCACCGCCCGCCCCGAGGCTGCAAGCACGTTGAAGCGCACTAGCCGATCCATGCCGGCGATGCCGATTGCCGACAAAAGCCCGCCGATCGTCGTCGGGATGAGGCAGACGAGAAGAGCGGCGAGCACCGGAACCCCGAGCACGGTCCCGGAATAGCGCGCAAACCCGACCAGGGTCACGACGGCGATGAGAAAAATCAGCGTAAGACCGGCAAGCAGGATATCGAGCGCGATTTCGTTCGGTGTCTTGCGCCGCTCTGCCCCCTCGACGAGGCGGATCATGCGGTCGAGAAAGGTCGAGCCGGGGGCTGCGGTGATGCGCACCACGAGCCAGTCGGACACCACCTGCGTGCCCCCGGTGACGGCGCTGCGATCGCCGCCCGATTCACGGATCACCGGCGCCGATTCGCCGGTGATCGCGCTCTCGTTGACGCTCGCCATGCCGACGACGACATCGCCATCGGAGGGAATGAGATCGCCGGCCTCGACCAGCACATGATCGCCGACCGCGAGCGCGCTTGCCGCGACCGGCTGAAAAATCGCCCGATCCGCCGGGTTGGGAAGAAGTTTCGCCATCGTCTCGGTGCGGGTGCGCTTGAGGCTTTCGGCGCGTGCCCGCCCGCGCCCTTCGGCGATGGCCTCGGCAAACGTCGCGAACAGCACGGTAAGCCAGAGAAAGACCGCGATGGCGAGCGCGAAGCCCGCCGGCGCGCCGGAGGCGAGATTGCGGAGACCAAGTATGGTGACGAGCACGGAAATCACTTCGGTGACGAAAATCACCGGGTTGCGGATCAGTTGCGTCGGATCGAGCTTGCGGAACGCATCGCGCGCGGCACGCGAGAGAAGAGATCCGTCGAACAAGGCGGATGACGCGGTTTTGGTATGGGTCGCCATGTCAGGTCTCCTCAAAAAGTCTTGCCGGCGAGCATCGCGAAATGCTCCGCCAAGGGACCGAGCGAGAGCGCGGGCATGAATTGCAGCCCGCCCATGATGATGATCACGCCGCAGAGCAGGCCGACGAACAACAGCCCGTGGGTTGGAAAAGTGCCGGACGAGGGCGGCACTTTGACCTTTTCGGCGAGCGATCCGGCCAGCGCCATCACCGGGATGAGGAACGCGTAGCGGCCGAGCAGCATGGCGATGCCGAGCGTGGTATCGAGCCAGGGCGTATCGGCGCTGAGCCCGGCGAAGGCGCTGCCGTTATTGCCGGTCGCCGAGGTGAAGGCATAAAGCATCTCGGAAAGCCCGTGCGGCCCGGCATTGCCGAGCGAGGCGAGCGCCGAGGGCACGACCAGCGAGAGCGCGGCGAGGCCAAGAATGGAAAGCGGCAGGATCAGGACCGCGAGCATCGCGAGCTTCACCTCGCGGGCTTGGATCTTCTTGCCGAGATATTCCGGCGTCCGCCCGACCATGAGCCCGGCGACGAACACCGCGATGAGCGCGAAAACGAGAAGGCCGTAAAGCCCCGAGCCGACGCCGCCGGGCACGATCTCGCCAAGCTGGATCAGGAACATCGAGGTCATGCCGCCGAGCGGCATGTAACTGTCGAGCATCGCGTTCACCGCACCACACGAGGTCGCGGTGGTGATGACATTGAAGAGGGCCGAAAGCGGAATGCCGAAACGGAGTTCCTTCCCCTCCATATTCCCTTGCGCCGGATCGACGCCGAGCGCGGTCAAGAGCGGATTGCCCGCAGCCTCGGCATGATAGGCGATCGCGATTGCGGCAATGACGAAAACACCGATCACCGCGAGGAGGGCATAACCCTGACGCCGATCACCGACGATCTTGCCGAAAGTGAAGGTGAGCGCAATCGGGATCAGGAACACCAGAAACGCTTCCAGCATTGTCGCCCAGGCATTGGGGCCCTCGAACGGGTGCGCGGAATTGGCATTGAAGTAGCCGCCGCCATTGGTGCCGAGTTCCTTGATCGCCTCCATGAAGGCGACCGGGCCGAGCGAGATGGTCTGCTTCGCGCCCTCCAGCGTCGTCGCATCCGCGTGGGTCGCGAGCGTCTGCGGCACGCCGAGGGCGACGAGCGCGATCCCGGCCACGACCGCGATCGGCAGCAGCAGATACAAAACGATGCGCGTGAGATCGGCCCAGAAATTGCCGAGCGTTTTCAGCCCACCTTGCGCGAAGGCGCGCGAGAGGGCGAGGGCGGCCGCGATCCCGGTCGCCGCCGAGACGAACATATGCGAAGTCAGCCCCCACATCTGGCTTCCGGGCGAGAGCGTCGTCTCCCCGCCATAGGCCTGCCAATTGGTGTTGGTGACGAAGCTCATCGCGGTGTTGAAGGCGAGCCGCGGCGACATCCCGGCGAGCGCGTCGGGATTGAACGGCAGATAGAATTGCAGCCGCAGCATCGCGTACAGCATCAGGAAATGGAGCGCGTTGAGGAGGACGAGCGCTGTCGCGTAGCCCTGCCAGCTCATGCCGTGCTGCGGATCGACGCCGGCGAGCGCATAAAACCCGCGCTCGATCGGAGACAGCAGGGGATGGAGGAAACCGCGCTCGCCTTTGGTGACGCGGGCGATATAGAGCCCGACCGGCCAGGCCGCGAGCACGATGAGAAGGAGCACGAGAAGAATCTCGGCCCAACCGCTGAATGTCATGGGAAATGGTCCTCAGATCAGGTCTTCTGGCCGGATCAGCGCCCAGAGCAGATAAACGAACAGGACGAGCGCAACCGCGCCGCCGAGAATGAGATCGAGCATCGCTCAGATCCGCGCGCAGAACGCGGCATAAGGGAGCATCAGCAAAATGCCCCCGGCGCCGAGCGCGATGAACACGACATCCAACATGCAGCCCTCCTCCGGCTTGCTTCGCGAGTATGACCGCGTAGCGGGAAGGTGCGTCAAAAAACGATATGGCTTTCCGCCATCTCGCATCAAAAACGCATAAAATCCGGCAGCGAAGAAAGGGAGGAAGAGTGTTCGTTTTTGTAAAAACGAACCAAAAAACTTCTATTCGTTTGGCAGCCCCTGCGGCGCTGCCGGGACGAGGGCAAAGCGCGCCTCGATCACGTCTTCCTCGCCCGGAATGCGTTCGAGCGTGAAGCCGAGATGACGAACGAACGCGAGCATCGGCGCGTTATCGGCCAGAACCTGGCCGGTGATTTCGCTCAGTCCCGCTTTTCGTGCCCACGCGATGAGGCGGCGCATGAGATGCGAGGCAAGACCCTTTCCCTTCATGTCGGGCTCTACGATGATCGCGAACTCGGCATGGCGTTCATCGAGTTCGCGCACCAGGCGGGCCACCGCGACGGTCTCGCCACTCGCCTCATGGACGGCGATGAAGGCGATTTCGCGCTGGTAATCGACCTGCGTCATGCGCGCCATCTGCTCGGCCGAAAGTGCGCGCATCGGCGAGAAGAAACGATAGCGAATGTCCTCCATCGACAGACGCGCGAAAAACCGGCCATGCGCCTCGGCATCCTCGGGCCGGATCGGGCGAATGATCAGCCGCTCGCCGGCATTGGCCCAAATCTCTTCCCATTCCAGAGGATAAGGCGGAATGACGAGCCGCGCCGTCTCCCCCGCCGGGCGCAGCGTGAGTCCGGCATCGCCGACCAGAACGCCGTCGCCATCAGCGAACAGCGGATCGATGCGGAGCGCCGCGATTTCCGGGAAATCGACGACGAGTTGCGCAACCCGCACCAGCGCCTCGGCGATGGCATCGACATTGGCCGGGGGAAATTCGCGAAATGCGCCGAGCAGCGGCGCGAGGCGCGAACGCGCGATCAGCGCCTGCGCGAGCGGCAGGTTGAGCGGCGGCAGATCGATGCTGCGCGCCTCAACGATGGCGCCGGCGCTGCCGCCGAGACCAAAACCGATCACCGGCCCGAACACCGCGTCATCGCCGAGCGTGATCGCGCATTCGCGCGCCCGGCCGATCTGGCGCTGGACGAGAAAACCATGCGCCGCCGCGAGCCCCCCTGCCATCCGCCGTGCCGCGCGGAGGACGGCATCGGCATCGAGGAGATCGAGAACGACGCTCGGCGCGCCGGGTTTCTCCGTGCGGCGCAGCTTGAGCGCCACCGGATAGCCGAGCATCGCCGCCGCCGCCGCCGCATCCTCGGCATGGCTCGCCGCCCGCGTCGGCACCACCGGCAAGCCATAGGCCGAAAGCACCGTCATCGCCTCATCCTGCAAGAGCGCAAGACGCCCGGCGCTGCGGGCGGCAGCGAAAATCCGCCGCGCCGCCGCCCGGTCGGGAAGCAGGCGAAGGACGGTGCTCGGCGGCAATTCACGCGCCGCGAGGCGATTGCGGCGGTGCTGTAATAGATGCTGAAACCCATGCACCGCCTGCTCGGGTGTGGCGAAGACTGGGAGGCCAGCCGCGGCGAGGCGGCGGCGAAGCGCTGCCCCGCTGTTCTCTCCCATCGCCGCGACCAGAAGCGGGCGCTTGATCACCCGCGCGGCGGCGGCGAGACGCTCGGCCCAGGCCGCGATCTCGTCCGGCGGCGCATATTGCGGCGGCGGGGCGAGAACGGCGAGCACGCCGCCGATCTCCGGCGTCGCCGCCAACCGCTCGATCGCGGCAGAGACACGTCCCGGATCCTCGATGCCAAGATAAAGCGGCTCGTGCGCGCCGCCATGCCCGGCAAGCTCTGGCGGCAAGGGCCGTTCCAGCGCCGCGCGTTGCGCGCGATCGAGACGGTGAAGCGGAATGCCGAGGCGCAGCGCCTCATCGGCGGCCATTTCGCCGGGGGCGATCGCGGTGGTGACGATGGCCAGCGCCTCATTCTGGATCGGGGCGGCACGGCTCAGCGTCTCGGCGGCGGCGAGCAGATCCTCGAACCGGTTGATGACGAGAATGCCGGCGCGCCGTCCCGCCGCGGCGAAAGCGGCCTCGGCGCCGGGCATGGCGCCGGTCTCGCCCGCGGCATCGCGCAGCAGGCCACCGGCGCCGAGTGCGACCACCGGCCGCAGCCGGGCGGCGGCGCGGGCGGCGGATATGAAGGCGCGCGGGTCTTTCAGCCGGCGGATATCGAGCAGAATGGCGCCCGTCTCGGGATCGCGCGACAGCCAATCGAGGGTGAGGCCGAAGCCGATATCGGCATTGCCGCCGATGCCGACGATATGGGAAAAGCCGACCCCGTTTGGCCCCGCCCAGTCGAGTACGGCGCGGCAAAGAGCGGCGGATTGCGAGACCAGGGCTGTGCGCCCGGCCGGGATCGGCATATGGCCGAGCGTCGCATTGAGGCCAAGGGCGGGAATGGCGAGCCCGAACGAGCCGGGGCCGAGCACCCGGACGCCACTCGCCCGCGCCGCCTCGCGCAATCCCGGCATCATCGCGGTGGCGATGGCGGCGAAGGAACCCCGCGCGGCGAGCGCGGCGAGCGCCTCATGCGGATTTTCGAGCGGGGCTGCGAGAAGGGCGATATCGGGGGCGGCGGCGAGCGCTGAGAGGGCCGCGAAATCGGGCGGCGTCTCGATCGCGCCGGCAAAGCCGCCGGCGCGAAGATTGGCGAGCAAATGCGCCCCCTCCTTGGTTTCCGCCCCGAACACGGCGACGGATCGGGGGTGGAACAGCCGTTCGGGGTGAAAGCGATGGCGCAAAACGCGTGGTAGCCAGGACATGACGCCCCGACTATAGCACGCTGCACCGCAGCATGCAGCGTCGGGCCGGTTTTTTTCCGTGCCGCGCCATTTTTTGCTTGCCGCGGCGAAGGGGGCAGTCCTATCTAAGCGGCGGAGAGGCGCGCCGAACCGAGTGTGCGCGCTTGTGCCCCGGTTTCGGCCGGTTTTGTCAACTTCCAGTAAGGGATCACATGAACCCGCGATCTAGCAGCCAACCCACGGAGAGCCATAGTCGGCGCATCGCGCCCGCTCTGCCCCCTAGGGGTTGGTCCACTGCCCGGGATCCGCATGTGACCGTTGCGGCGCTGAAGCTTCCGAGCTAGCGCCTCGCGGCCAAGCCTCCCGGGCTCGAGTTCACCACTTGAGCAAGAGGAGGCCGTCATGGCCGTCTTTCTGTTTCCTCGTTTGGCCCATGCGCCGGAGAAAAATGCCGGTGCCTTCGCGCGTTTTGTCCGCCCCGCGCCCTTCGCCCGCGCGGAGGCCCAGCGTTCGGCGCTCCGTCTCCAATGGCAATGTGACGCGGAGAGCCGCCCCTCCGCGCATTGGACGCTGAGCGCGTCTCAGCCGCGCCTCTCATCGCGGGATTGACGAACCCTTGGCCTCCCCTCAGCCAAACGGATCCAAGATCATGACCCATATCGATACCATCGACCATCTCACCCCTGAGGCCGTGCTCGATTCCGCCCATCTCGGCGACATCACCGGCGCCCTCGGCACCATCCGGCGCGATGACGACCGGCCCCGGCGCAGCCTCGGCGCGCGATTGGTGACGCTGCTCGCCGTCATCGGCCCCGGCCTCATCGTCATGGTCGGCGACAATGACGCCGGCGCCTTCGCAACCTACACCCAGGCCGGCCAGACCTATGGCACGTCTCTTCTCTGGACGATGGTCCTCCTGATCCCGGTGCTCTATGTCTGCCAGGAGATGGTGGCGCGGCTCGGCGCGGTCACCGGGGTTGGCCATGCGCGGCTGATTTTCGAGCGCTTCGGCCGTTTCTGGGGCGCGTTCAGCGTCATCGATCTCTTTCTCCTGAACGGGCTCACCATCGTCACCGAGTTCATCGGCATCAGCCTCGCGATGGAGTATTTCGGCTTCGCGAAGCCGATCGGCGTGCTCATCGCGGCCGGGCTCACCATCGCTGCCGTCAGCACCGGGAGCTTCCGGCGTTTCGAGCGTTTCGCGGTGCTGCTCTGTCTCGGCAGCCTGGTGATCGTGCCGATCATCATCGCCGCCCATCCGCCGCTCGGCGTCATGGCGCACAACCTCACGGTGCCGCGGCTGCCGGAGGGCAAGCTTTCCGACATCATGCTGCTGATCATCGGTCTCGTCGGCACCACCGTCGCCCCCTGGCAGCTTTTTTTCCAGCAGAGCTATGTCATCGACAAGCGGCTCCGGCCCCGCTTCATGACCTATGAGCGGATCGACATGGGGATCGGCATCGTGTTCGTGCAATCGGAA
>JAKAQU010000064.1 GCA_021819535.1 Pseudomonadota bacterium
TACCGCATATTGTCCATCTTGATCGGCCCCTGGCTCCGGCCGTGGGTGAACTGATCGACCAGCGAGTTGCCGCTATCCATCAAATCGGCGGCCGGGCCCTGCCAGACGATCCGCCCGCCATGCAGCATCGCCGCGCGATCGCCGATGCGCCGCGCGCTCGCCATGTCATGCGTGATAGCGATCGCGGTGCTGCCCAGGCGTTTCACGCAATCGACGATCAACTCATCGATCACCGCGCCCATGATCGGGTCGAGCCCCGTCGTCGGTTCGTCGAAAAACAGGATATCGGGCCGCGCGGCGATCGCGCGCGCCAACCCCACGCGCTTCTGCATCCCGCCCGACAATGCCGCCGGATACAAATTGGCGATGTCGGCGCCAAGACCCACCTGCGCCAGAATCTCGATCGCCGCCGCCCGCGCCGCGCGCCGTGCCACCAAATGCCGCGCGAGGAGCCCGAATGCGACATTTTCCCACACCGGCAAACTGTCGAACAGCGCCGCGTTCTGAAACAGCATGCCAACCCGCGCCCGCGCCCGTTCCCGTGCCCTGCCTGACAACGTATTGAGCGCAACACCGTCGATTTCCACGACCCCGGCGTCCGGCGTAATGAGACCGAGAATGCATTTTATCAGCACCGATTTCCCCGACCCCGAGCCGCCGATCACGACGAGCGAGGTGCCGGCCGCGATATCGAGGTCGATCCCGGCCAAGACCTGCTTCTCGCCAAACGCCTTGGCGAGGCCACGGAGCCGGATCATCGGTACGGTGCCACTCATCGGGCGAAAAACATTTCCGTGAGAACATAATCGAAGGCGAGGATCAGAATCGAGGCGCTGACCACGGCCGCCGTCGTCGCCGTCCCCACTCCTTGCGCGCCGCCGCGGCTGTTATAGCCGTGAAAACAGCCCATCAGCGCGACCAGAAAGCCGAATACCGCCGCCTTGATGAGGCCAGAGACCACATCCATCGTCTGCATGAAGGCGATCGTATTGGAAAGATACGTGTGGGGATTGAAGCCGAGCTTGGCAGTGGCAATGATGAAGCCGCCCAGTACGCCGATGGTATCAGCGACGATGACGAGCGCCGGCAAGGCGATGGTGGCGGCCAACAGGCGCGGCGTCACGAGATATTTCATCGGATTGGTGGAGAGGGTCGCGAGTGCATCGATCTGATCGGTGACACGCATGGTGCCGATCTCGGCCGCCATCGCGGCCCCAACCCGCCCCGCCACCATCAGGCCGGCAAGCACCGGGCCAAGCTCGCGCGTCAACGACAGCACGACGAGATTGGCAATCGCCCCCTCGGCCGAGAAACGGGCAAACCCGGTATAGGATTGCAGCGCCAGCACCATGCCGGTGAAGACCGCGGTCAGCGCGACCACGGGGAGGCTGAAATAGCCGATCTCGATCAGGGCGCCGACGAACATCCGCCCGTAATAGGGCGGGCGGAAAAGATGCGAGACGCCGCTCAGGGCGAACAGCGTGAGCCTTCCGGCAAAGCCGCAGGCATCGAGCACGAAACGGCCGAGCGCCGTCAGCGCCGCGACTACCATTGCCTTACTGTGCCGCGTCCGCGTTCGCGAGCGGGAGGCGGGCGATACGCGGGCCGAGCCCGGTCAGGACTTCATAAGGCGAGGTGCCGAGCTCAGCCGCGATGCGCTCTGGCGGGGCGTGTGGGCCGATCAGCTCCAGCCAGTCCCCGGGGCCTACGCCAGGATGGTCGGTGATGTCGCATGTGGTGAGGTCCATGGAGACACGCCCTACCAGCGGAACCGGGGTTTCGTCAAAAAACGCCTGCCCGAGCCCAGCGAGGCGGAACGGCCAGCCATCGGCATAACCGATGCCGAGGGTCGCGATGCGGCTCGGGCGCGCGGCCCGCCAGGTGGCGTTATAGCCCACGGGTGAGCCCGCCGGCACCGTTCGCACCTGCAAAACCCGCGCCGAAAGACGGCAGGCGAGCCGCATGGGATTGATCCCGCCGGGGGCAGCGTGCGGCACCGGATTGATGCCGTAAAGTGCCGCCCCGGTGCGGGCGAGGTCAGAGGCGAAGGCGGGGCCGAGAAAAACGCCCGAGGAATTGGCGAGGCTTCGTGGCGCCGGCGGCAGGCGCGCGCAGGCCGCAATGAAACGCTGGCGCTGAAGCGCGTTCAGCGGATCGTCCGCACTCTCGGCGGCGACGAGATGGGTCATCACGAAGCGAAGATCGAGGGGGCGAAGCCACTCCGGCGCTTGCTGGAGACGGTCGAGTTCCGCCGCATCCAGCCCGAGCCGCGCCATCCCGGTATCGACATGAAGGATCAGCGGCAGCCTCCGCCCGAGCCGCGTCGCGGCGGCGGCAAAGGCGCTGATCTCGGCGAGCCTGCCGATGACCGGAATGATATCATGGTTCACGAAAGCGGCGATCACCTCGGGCGCCGGCTCCGGGCCGAGCCCGTTCAACACCGCGAGCATCGCCCCCGGGATCAACGGGCGAAGTGCTAACGCCTCGGCCAGATGAGCGGTAAAAAAATGGCGGCAGCCCGCTTCATGGAGCGCCGGCGCGACCAGCGCCGCGCCGAGCCCGTAAGCGTCCGCTTTCACCACCGCCGCGACCGCGCCGCTCGCATGGCGGGCGCAGAGATCGCGCCAATTGGCGACGATCGCCGCCCGATCGACCGTCAACACAGCGCTCGCGCCGAGGGGATGCGGGGGGGAATATTGGCCGGACAGGATCATGAGCGTTCGAAAGCACACCGATAGTAAGAAAGAGTTTGTTCTTTTTTGAAAAAAAAGAACCAAAAAATTTTTACTCGTTTTGAGTTTAGTTTATCTAAAACGAACAAAAGTCTTTTTGCTTCTTTTTCTTCAGAAAAAGAAGATTTTTTCTTACCTTGTCTTGCCTTGATCACGCTAGCGGATGTCATCGCCGTGATGATCCGGATCGAGATCGGCGAAGCGGGTGAATTCCGCCTCGAAGAAGAGATCGATCTTGCCGGTCGGGCCATGGCGCTGCTTGGCGATGAAGAGTTCGGCCTTGTTATAGACGCGGTCCATGTCGCGCTGCCATTTGGCGAGCGCATCCTGATATTTTTCCTCCGAATCGAAGCCCATCTGCTTCGGTGCCCGTTGCTGGAGGTAATATTCGTCGCGATAGATGAACATCACCGCATCGGCATCCTGCTCGATGGTGCCGGATTCGCGGAGGTCGGAAAGCTGCGGGCGCTTGTCGTCGCGGCTTTCGACGGCGCGCGAGAGCTGCGAGAGGGCGATCACCGGCACCGCGAGTTCCTTGGCGATCGCCTTCAGCCCCTGGGTGATCTGGCTGATTTCGAGCACCCGGTTTTCTGGCCGCGTGCCGGCGGCGGGGCGCATGAGCTGGAGATAATCGACCACCACCAGGGCGAGCCCGCGCGTGCGCTTGAGCCGGCGGCAGCGGGTGCGGAGCGCCGAGAGGGTGATCGCCGGCATGTCGTCGATTTCAATCGGAAGGCCAGTGAGCGTGCGGCTCACTTCGACGAAACGGTCGAAATCGCGCTGGGCGATATCACCGCGCCTGATACGATCGGCGCTGATGCGGGCATTCTCGGCAAGAATACGAGACGCGAGCTGTTCGGCGCTCATTTCCAGAGAAAAAACCGCGACCGCCGCCGGCACCACGCCGCGCGGGGCCTCGCTGCGCAGCGCGAGCGCGGCGCCAAAGGCGATCTTGGTCGCGAGCGCCGTCTTGCCCATCCCCGGCCGGCCGGCGAGGATCAAAAGATCCGAGGGGTGCAGTCCGCCGAGACGCTGATCGAGATCGCGGAGCCCGGTGGACAGGCCAGAGACATGGCCGCTCCGCTGAAACGCCCGCTCGGCGCCCGCGATTGCCTCGGTCAGAGCGCGATCGAAGGAAATGAATGCGCCGTCCGCGGCGCCGCGCGTCGCGAGATCGAACAAAGCCTGCTCGGCCGCCTCGATTTGCGCGCGGCCGTCGAGCGCGTCCTCGTCACCGAAAGCGCGGTTGACCACCGTCTCGCCGAGATCGACGAGCTGGCGGCGAAGCCAGGCATCGTAAATGGCGCGGCCGTAATCGCCGGCGTTGATGATGCCGACCATGGCCGCGAGCAATTGCCCGAGATAGGCAGCGCCGCCGACCTCGGCGAGAATGCCGGAATGCTCGAACTCGGCCTTCAGCGTCACCGCGTCGGCAAGCTGCGCGGCCTCGATGCGGCGCGCGATGGCCTGATAGATGCGACCATGAACGGGGTCGGTGAAATGCTCGGGCGCGAGGAACTCGGCCACCCGCTCATACGCCTTGTTATTGGCGAGGAGTGCGCCGAGCAGCGCCTGCTCGGCTTCGATATTGGCCGGTGGCGCACGCCCGATGAGACCATCCACCGGCGTTCTGTCGAGTTTGTTCATGTCCGCGAACTCTACCGCCCCGCGCGCCCGCCGTCGCGCCCATGCGCCCTGTGGATTGGGTGGATAAGGGGGATCGTTTGCCGCGGCGGCGCGATGCCGTCAGCGCGGCGGAGAAAATTCCCCGCTGCGGCGCAAATGGGCGATATGGTTGAGCACGCCATTGACCAAGCCCGGCTCCTCGCCCGAGAAAAATCCGTGCGCGATGTCGAGATATTCGTTGATCACGACCCGTGCCGGCGGGCCGTCGGTCGCCAATAATTCCGTGACCGCGGCCCTGAGCAGAGCGCGCAGCACCGCATCGAGGCGCAAAAGCGGCCATTCCGTCGGCAAAGCATCGGCGATGTCGCGATCGACCGCCTCTTGCAGGGTGCCGGCCGCGCGCAGAAGGCGGGCAAACAATGCGACCTCCGCCTCCGGCACCCGTCCCTCGGCGAAACCGCCGGCGCCCGGCGGGTCGCCGAGACGATGGCGGATGAATTCCTGCATCACCGTCTCGACATTTTGCTCGCGCTGTTCGGCCTGAAACAGCGCCTGCACCGCAGCGACCCGGGACGCGGTGCGCGGGCGCGTCTGTGCCGCGGTCATCGGCTTTCTCCGCCCATCAGAGCGCGCCGAGCCGGCGCCCGGCGGCGATCTGTTTCAAGACCGCGACCGCCGCCTCCGCCCCCTTGTTGTGACCATCGGCGCCCGAGCGCGCTTCCGCCTGCGCCAAGGTATCGACGGTGAGGAGGCCGGTTCCGAGCGCGATGCCATAGGTCAAGGAAAGCTGCATCAGCCCGTTCATCGCGGCACTGCAGATGAATTCGTAATGATCGGTCTCGCCGCGCACCACGCAGCCGAGCGCGATGAAGCCATCGAAAGGCCGCGCGCCACGGAGCGCGAGCCGGATCGCCTGTGCGAGTTCGTAGGCACCGGCGACATCGATGGTCTCGTGTGCGGCCGAGGCGGCGTCCAGGATCTGCGCGGCACCCCGCGAAAGACCATCGACCACCTCGCGGTAATAGGGCGCGCGAACGATGAGGATGCGTGGCGGCGCGCCCTCGATCTCGGGAATTTGCGGCTTTGGGGCGTTCTCGGTGCTCAACGCTTCGCCCTCCCGATGCCGGTCTCGATCGGCCGTTGCTCGACGATCTCGATGCCGTAGCCATCGAGGCCGATGATGGTCCGCGGCGTGTTGGACAGGAGGACCAGATCACGCACGCCGAGATCGAGCAGAATCTGCGCCCCGATCCCGTAATTGCGGAGTTCGAGCGGCGGCCGATCGGCGGCGGCGAGCAGGCGGACGCGCTCCGAGAGCGCATTCGGGCGATGCTCGCGCAGCAAGACGACGACGCCCCGCCCGGCCTTCTCGATCATCGTCATCGCCCCGTGCAGGCTGGAGCTGTGGGCGCCGCCGAGGATGTCATCGAGGAGATCGACCGCATGCATGCGCACCAAGACCGGCCCTGGCGCCGCGAGATCGCCCTTCACCAGCGCGAGATGCTCCGCCTGCTCGACCGTCGTCGCATAGACGAACAGCTTCCAATCGCCGCCGATCGCGTGCTCGATCCACCCCTCTTGGACGCGCTTCACCAGCTTCTCGGTTCGCCGGCGATAGGTGATGAGATCGGCGATGGTGCCGAGCTTGAGGTTGTGGAGCTGCGCAAAGGCGACGAGATCGGGAAGCCGCGCCATGCTGCCGTCATCGTTCATGATCTCGCAGATCACGCCGGCTGGGATCAGCCCGGCGAGCCGCGCGATATCGACCGCCGCCTCCGTATGCCCGGCGCGCACCAGCGCCCCGCCCTCGCGCGCGGCGAGGGGAAAGACATGGCCCGGGGTGGTGATGTCATCGCGCCTCGCATCGGGATTGATCGCAACCGCGATGGTATGCGCGCGGTCGGCGGCGGAAATGCCGGTGGTGACGCCTTCGCGCGCCTCGATCGAGACGGTGAACGCGGTCTGATGCCGGGTGCCGTTCGACTGGCTCATCAGCGGCAGGCCGAGCTGTTCGACCCGCGCCTGGGTGAGGGCGAGGCAGATCAGCCCGCGCGCGTGCCGGGCCATGAAATTGACCGCATCCGGGGTTGCGAACTGTGCCGGAATGACGAGATCGCCCTCGTTCTCGCGATCCTCGTCATCGACGAGGATGAACATCCGCCCCGCCTGCGCCTCGGCGATCAATTCCTCGACGGTGGCGAAATAAGTCGAGAGATAAGCGGTTTTCATTGCATCCGGCATGAGTTTTTCCTTGGAAGTCGCGCGTTCACGATCGCGCGAGAAGCCGCGCGACATAACGCGCCAGCATGTCGATTTCGATATTCACCGTCATCCCCGGCGCGAGCGCACCAAAGCTCGTCACGGCAGCCGTATGCGGGATGATGTTGACGCCAAACATGTTTTCGTCTGCCGCGCCAGGTGCTCCGACCTCGTTCACGGTGAGTGACACCCCGTCGATGGCGATGCTGCCTTTTTCGGCGATGAAGCGGGCGAGAGAGGGGGGGATGCGAAACCGCCAGCGCGCCGAGCCGTTTTCCGGGGCCATCACGAGCGCCTCGGCGACGCCATCGACATGGCCGGAGACGAGATGGCCGCCGAGTTCGTCCCCGAGCGCGAGCGCACGTTCGAGATTGACCGGATCGCCGACCCGCCAGCGCCCGAGCGTGGTGCGGGCGAGGGTTTCGGCGGACACGTCGGCGGCGAACCAATCCCGCCCGCGCGCGACCACGGTGAGGCAACAGCCCGAGCAGGCGATCGAGGCGCCGAGCGGAATGGCCTCGGCATCCGGCCAGGGGGCTTCGATGACAAGACGCGCATCGCTGCCGGCCGCGATCCGGCCGATCTTGCGCACGCGGCCGAGTGCGGTGATGATGCCGGTAAACATCTAGGCAGCCCTCGTGAATTCGCTCAACACATCCTCTCCGAGCAATGTCACCCGCCGGCGCGAAAAGCGCGGCAGCGCCGCCAGCGTCGCGGCACCGAAGCCCTGCGCCGCCGGCCAGCCATCGCCGCCCATCACGCTCGGCGCGTGAAACCAGGCGAGCCGGTCCACCAGATCGTCACGCAATAGCGCCGCCGCAAGCTGCGCGCCGCCCTCGACGAGGAGACGGGTGATGCCGGCCTGGCCGAGCGCCTGCAAGCCAGCGGCGAGATCGATCCCGGTCTCGGCGCGAGGAAGCGGAAAGAGACGCGCGCCGAGATCGGCGAAGACGCGCCTCCTTGCCGCATCCGCCCGGTCGTGGACGAGAAACCAGACCGGCGCGAGATCGATCGTCGAGACGACGCTCGCGGTGAGACGGGTGCGAAGATGGCTGTCGGCGATGATGCGCGCCAGCGGGCGGGCGCGATAGCCGGGCAGGCGGCAGGTCAGGCGGGGGTCGTCGGCGAGCAATGTTCCAATCCCGACCATCACCGCGTCATGGCGGCCACGGAGCGCATGCGCCGCGCGGCGCGCCGGCTCGCCGGTGATCCATTGGCTCTCGCCGCTCCGGGTCGCGATGCGGCCATCGAGGGTGGTCGCGAGCTTCAGCGTCACCAGCGGGCGCCCACGCCCGATCCGGCTCGCGAACCCGGCGAGGAGATCAGTGGCCTCATCCCGCAGCACCCCTTCGCTCACCGCGATGCCCGCCGCGCCGAGGGCGGCGATGCCGGCGCCGTTGACGCGCGGATCGGGATCGCGAAGCCCGATCACGACGCGGCCGACCCCGGCCTCGATCAGAGCCGTGGTGCAGGGGGGTGTGTGGCCGACATGAGAGCAGGGTTCCAGCGTGACATAGACGCTCGCCCCGCGCGCCGCGGCGCCCGCCATCGCGAGGGCGATGGTTTCGGCATGCGGCCGGCCGCCCGGTGCGGTCGCGCCACGGCCGACGACACGCCCGTCCGCGCTGACGATGACGCAGCCGACCGCAGGATTGGGCCAGGTTTCGCCGAGCCGGCGGGCCGCCAAGGCGAGGGCGGCACGCATATGCCCATCATCGGCCTCGGCATCATTCCTGGCCATCGAGCGAGCCGAGAAATGCTTCAAAATCCTTGGCCTCACGAAAGTCACGATAGACGCTCGCGAAGCGCACATAGGCAACCTCGTCGACCTCGCGCAGCGTCTCCATCACCGCCTCGCCGATCTGCTGGCTCGCGATGTCGTTCTCGCCACTGGCTTCGAGCTGGCGGACGATGCCGTTGACGATACGCTCGATCCGCTCCTCCTGCACCGGGCGCTTGCGGAGCGCGATGCGCACCGAGCGCGCGAGCTTGTCGCGCTCGAACGGCACGCGCCTGCCATCGGCCTTGACCACGGTGAGTTCGCGCAACTGAACCCGCTCGACCGTGGTGAAGCGCTGGCTGCAGGCGGAACAAAACCGCCGCCGGCGGATCGCCGCCCCATCATCGGAGGGGCGGCTATCCTTGACCTGGGTATCCTCATGTCCGCAGAACGGACACCGCATCGCAGTCCTACCCTCCCCGCGTCGCGCGCGCGGGATAGATCGGAAAACGCGCGCAAAGGGCGCGGACGCGGGCCGCGACCGCGGCCTCGGCGGCGTCATTGGTGCCATCGTTGCTGCGCGCGAGACCATCCAGCACCTCGCCGATCATGGCGCCGATCTCGCGGAATTCCTCGACGCCGAAACCGCGCGTGGTCGCCGCCGGGCTGCCGAGACGGATGCCGGACGTGATGGCCGGCTTCTCCGGGTCGAAGGGGATCGCGTTTTTGTTGGCGGTGATGCCGGCCCGCTCCAGACTGGCCTCGGCGGCTTTGCCGGTGACCCGCTTCGGGCGAAGATCGACGAGCATGAGATGGCTGTCGGTGCCGCCGGTGACGATCGCGAGCCCCTGCTCGACGAGGGTTGCCGCCAGCGTCTTGGCGTTTTCCACGACGCGCGCTTGATAGGCGCGGAATTCCGGGGTCAAAGCCTCGCCGAAGGCGACCGCCTTGGCGGCGATCACGTGCATCAGGGGGCCACCCTGAAGGCCGGGGAAAAGGGCCGCGTTGATCTTTTTGGCGAGATCGGGATCGTTGGTCAGCACCATGCCGCCGCGCGGGCCGCGCAGCGTCTTGTGGGTGGTGGTGGTGACGACATGGGCGTGCGGCACCGGGCTCGGATAGAGCCCGGCGGCGACGAGCCCGGCGAAATGCGCCATATCGACCATGAACCAGGCGCCGATCTCATCGGCGACCTTGCGGATGCGGGCAAAATCGATGATCCGCGGATAGGCCGAGCCGCCGGCGATAATCAGCTTCGGGCGTTCCTCGCGCGCGCGCCGCTCCAGCTCCTCGTAATCGAGAAGACCATCCTCGCGGCGCACGCCATACTGCACGGCGCGGAACCATTTGCCGGACATATTGGGTGCTGCGCCATGCGTCAGATGCCCGCCGGCGGCGAGGCTCATGCCGAGAATCGTATCGCCGGGCTGGAGGAGGGCGAGAAATACCGTCTGATTGGCCTGCGCCCCGGAATGCGGCTGCACATTGGCGAAACCAGCGGTAAACAATGCGCGTGCCCGCGCGATCGCGAGTTCCTCGGCGACATCGACAGCGGCACACCCGCCGTAATAGCGCCTTCCGGGATAGCCCTCGGCGTATTTATTGGTCAGCACCGAGCCCTGCGCTTCGAGCACCGCCCGCGAGACGATGTTCTCGCTCGCGATCAGCTCGATGCCGTCCTGCTGGCGGGCGAGTTCGCGCGCGATCGCCGCCGCCAACTCGGGATCGGCGTCGCTGAGGGGGGATTCGAAAAATCGCGCCGTCGCCGGCGTCTCGCGATGCTCGCGCATGCCTGACCTGGTCTCCTGAAACGGTATTGCTCCCGCGCTCTAGCACTGAAGGAGGCGGCGGGAAACCGGCGAGATCACGGATCAGGCCCGCGTCCCCCAAGCGTGCCCGGCTACGGCATGCCGCCGCCCATCCCCATGCCACCGAAGCCGCCGCCCATCATGCCGCCGGCGCCGGGCACCGTGCTGCCCGTATTGGCGCCGCCCATCCCCATCCCGCCCATCATGCCACCGAACGGATTGATCATGCCGATACCGCTGATGATCTGATCCCAGGCCGAAACATTGCCGCCCGGGGAGGGCGTGATGCGATCGACCACGCGCACCGGCAGCGCATCCCGCTTGTTGAGCGTCTTGATCGCACGGAGCACGCCCTTATCGTCGAAACTCAGCACCACCACCTGCTGGCTCGCGACATGGAGCGTGCTGGCGACGATCGGCTTGGTGATCTGGCCGATATAGATCCAGGTATTGTCGTCGAAGGTCGCCTTCGAGGTCGGGCTGCCGAGCAGGGATTGGGCATCGGCGCGGGTGGAAACACCGGTCACCAGCTCGGCGAGCTGGTCGGGATCGATCGGATTGCCGCGCACCTGCGTCGGCGGCGCGAGCGGCCCGCAGGCCGCAAGACCAGCCCCGAGCAGGCCGATCCACGCGCAGAAAAGCAACAGACGTGCGGCGGAGGCGAGCATGAGCGAACCTCGGGGTGCTGGCCGATCATCGGCGCCGGCCAGGGGCTTCGCCAAGGCTTTGCCGGGGCTTCGCTGGTATTTGACCAGCGAAGATGAGGCGCTATGTCTCGGCGGCGGCCATTGTCGCGCCCAATCCGGCGCTTCCTCCTCTTTTCGGCGATCGGCGGGCAGTGTGCAAGATGTCTTGGGGCCGGCTGGGCCGTGAAGCCTGGCATGTGGGAGGGGGTTGCGTGGCGGAATGGGGTTTCTGGCGGCGGGGGCGGACGGAGCGGGCGGGGTTTCTGCTCTATGGCCGCGCGGTCGCGGCGGCGCGTCAGCCGTTTTTCTATCAGGTGCTCGCCGTCCCCGATACGCTCGACGGCCGTTTCGACATGATCGGGCTCTATGTCGCACTCCTGGTAGATCG